>JAJFLS010000748.1 GCA_021772595.1 Opitutales bacterium | reverse complement strand
CACCGTGGCGCTGATTTTTTTCGCTAGAGAGAATGTTGTCATGGCGGGTGTGGGTGTAGACGAGTCAAGAAATTACGAGAGAAAGGCTGAGCCTTAGGAGTTCTACGAGTCGTAGGTGAACTTGAATGGAACGCGCAATTTTGCTTTCACCGTTTTGCCGCCAACCTTGGCGGGCGCGAAACGCCAGGTCTTGGCTGCTTCGACCGAAGCGGCCTCCAGGCCTGCGTGAGTCGATATTTGCACCTTGGCGAAAATCACTTTCCCCTTTTCGTCGAGAACCAGCTCCACGCTTACCATCCCTTTAAAGGCCGGCTCGCGGAATTGATTCGGTAGCTTCGGCATCGAGCTCGATTTGATCACGGGCTGCGCATCCCACTTCGTGTAGACATCTACCGCTTCCGGATGGGAATCTGCCCAACTGTTCGCTGCCGCTTGGCTAGCCGCGTCCAAGTCCGATAGAGCGAAAGAAACCGTTTCTCCGCCCCCTGTGGATAGGGTCAATTGTCCATCAAAGATCTTTTCTATCTTTCCTTGATGCGATTCTCCGCTAGCCAGTGCGAATGTGTCGGCAGAGGCGGAAGTGACATATAAAAAGAAAAGTGATGCGACTAAAAGATGTTGTAGGATAAGGTGTTTCATAGATAACTCTGAGTTTTGCCCGAACTGCGTCTGGCGATATTTTACAATTCCCAGAACCTATCGGTAACACCCTGTACAACTTAAGTACCTCTTATAATGATTTCTATATATTTACTCATTAACACCGATATTTATAATTTTTTTTGGTAATCTTTTACTAGTTTGTGTATCGGTGTTACCCATTGATTTACCGAATAAATCGTCTATGGTGCGCAATACTCCCCGATTTCGTCAATGACTACTTAGGTGTTCATCGAAAGTGTATACAACTATGAGCGATCACGGCGCCACACTAGCTTAGCGTCGCGCGGACGCTCAGTCTAGGTCGATGATAGACGCGTACTCAGGGTCGTAGAGACGTTTATGAATGCGAAGGGCCTGCCCATCGGTCAGGCTCGCAAGAAAATCCCTCGCTACCAAACGCTTCCGATTTACATCGCCCGCCGCCTCCCGCATGAGCGTTGCCGCTTGCTCCGGAAGAATGCGCGACTGAGGCTTGTCGGCCTCCAGGTACGAGTCGCTCACCGCCCGGAAAAGATCTTCGAGCACGCGGTCTCCTTTGTAATCCATCTGCTGAAGCGGAGCCGAGCGGAAAATCAAGTCCAACGCCACGCGCTTGTAGAATTTGGCAATCCGCTTGGCTTGCGGGTCAATGGCTAGGCAGAACGCGTAGCGATTGGTCGCCTTCGCCATCGGGCCCTCTCGCGGAACCAATTTGCACGAACGAATGAACTCGCCGATCTTCACGCTGAAAACCGCCTCGAGCCGGTCCCTTCGAATGTCGCTGGCAAAACCGTCGAACAGCGGCTGCGACTCCGCGTCCAACCCCTCGCGCGAAGCCCACCGCTCCAGCCGCTCCAAAGTAATGAAACTCGCTCTCACGCCGTCCACGATATCGTTGATGCAATAAGCGGTATCGTCCGACCAATCCATGATCTGGCACTCTATGCTCGAAAGCCGATCGAACGCGCCGTCCGTTTGCGCTCCTTGCAACGACGAATCCGCCTTGTGAGCGAAATCTCGATACGTTCGCTGGAAATCGTACAGGAAGTGGTTGCCCGGATCTTCCCGTTCCGAATACGTCGACTTGTACTTCAGGATCCCGTCGAGAAACGCCCGCGTGGGCGACATCCCGGTCTGTCTGCTCACGGACTGGTACAGCGTATCGGTTAGCAGACGGAGCGTTTGGGCGTTTCCTTCGAAGCCGTCGATTTCCTTGAAAAGCCGATGCAAAGTCCGTTCGCCTCCGTGCCCAAAAGGTGGATGCCCCAGATCGTGACTCAAGCAGCACGCTTCCACCAAGTCGGAATCGATGAAGAACGCGTCGCTGAGATGTTCGGAATCTTCCTGAAGAAAATGGCAGATCGATCGCCCAATCTGGGCCACTTCGATCGAGTGAGTCAGCCGCGTGCGATAGAAATCATATTCGCCCGACAGATACACCTGCGTCTTCGACTGCAGCTTTCGAAACGCCGACGAGTGAATGATCCGGTCGCGATCGATCTGAAATGGCGTTCGATAATCCGCCGGCCGAGAGCCGCCTGACAAAGGCTCGAAATCGTACTCACTATAGAAAGCATTTACCGGCATATCGTTCGATTTAGGAATTAGACGCCTACTCCCTGCCAGATCAATTTAAAATCGCCCAACCGGACATTTAGCGTATTCGACCCAACTCGCAGGCCCACATTTCCTTTACATCGACCTCCGCTTGATTCAATTCCTTCAAAATGACTCTGGCCGAGCGATTCGCAGTCCCTATCACGTCGAATGACTACATTCCCCTTACTATCAGACGGAAGATCGCCAAGCTGTGCATACCGCTCGACGGGAGGGAATTCGAGCTGGAGCTATCCGGACAGCCTTTCTGCGGAACCCTCGACAACTACATCGAATGGATTGTGTATTCAACGAGATCCTACTTCGAGTACACCTACATAAACCTGCTGCGCTCCATAGTAAACGGAGGAGTGGCTCTCGATATCGGCGCGAACGTCGGCAACCACTCGCACGCATTCTCGGCTTTTTTCGATCACGTCCATTCGTTTGAGCCATTCGATCTCGTCGCGGATCGTCTCGAAGCCAAGGCCTCCCGCTTACCAAATGTGACGGTTCATCGCCTCGCACTTGGCGAAAGCGCCGAGGTATTAAAATTCGCAACGCCAACAACCCATAATCTCGGTACCGGAAAAATAGATACAGACGGCGACATAGAGGTGATTGTAAAACGGGGCGACGATTTCGTCCCCGACACTATCGCGGAAGCGATCAACTTTATAAAAATAGACGTGGAAGGACACGAGCTTCAGGTACTCGCAGGTCTTGTACATACGATCGAGAAGCACCGGCCGCTAGTGATCTTCGAAGCCCCTGCGTATCTTCGAAAAGAAAAAGGACGGTCCCTTTCAGAAGCATTCGATTTCTTCCCGAAAGACTACCAGTTCGTGGCTCTCCGCGGCCAGTCCACCTTCCCTATTCAATCGAGTTTACCCAAAGTCCACACGATCGACCGGATGCATCCCAAAATTAGGGGGAAGGTCTCCTATTTCATCGCATACGGTCCCGAACGCGAATTCGTGGACCGAACTTAGATCTGATCCGGCATCCAGGACGCTCAACTGCCGAATCGGCTTTTGAGAAACGCGAGGTCCAATTCCGGATACAACACGAACGCGTCGAGCAGCGCCTGGACGCGACGCTTGCCGTCTTCGATCACGCCGTCGGCGATCTCGTACTTCACCTTACTTGGGTTGCCCGCATTTTTGCCTTTGGTCAGAATCCGAGGCTTGGTGTTGGACAGGATCAGCTTGAAAATCGCGGCGATCTCCTTCATCTGCTCCACGCCCATGCCGAGCGTCGTGATCGCTGGAGCGCCCACGCGCAGGCCGCTGGTATAGTGCGGCCCGTTAACGTCGAACGGCAGCGAGTTCCGGTTCAACGTGATCCCGCACTCGCGAACCGCCGCTTCCGCCTGACGTCCATTGAGCCCGTATCCGGTGACGTCGACCAAGAGCAAGTGGTTGTCCGATCCGCCCGTACAAATGGTCAGTCCTTCGTCGATCATCGCCGCGGCCATGGCTCGGGAATTCTCGACGACTTTCGCAGCGTAGGTTTTGAACTCGGGCTTGTTCGCCTCCTTGAACGCGACCGCCTTCGCCGCCATCATGTGCGGCAGCGGCCCGCCAATGACAAGCGGGCAACCCTTGTCCACGTACTCCGCGAACTCCTTTTTGCAAAGCACCACGCCTCCGCGAGGGCCGCGAAGCGTCTTGTGAGTAGTAGTCGTGACCACGTCCGCGAACGGCATCGGATTGTAGTCGCCTTCGAAAACGCCGCCCGCGACCAGACCAGCGAAGTGAGCCATGTCCACCATGAACACCGCGCCAACCTTGTCCGCGATCTCCTTCATCCGGCGGAAATTAACCTTGCGTGGATACGCGCTGTAGCCGGCAAGCAAGATCAGCGGCTTGACCTCCTCGGCCTGCTTTTCGAGCGCGTCGTAATCAAGCAGACCGGTCTCCTTGTTGACCGAATAATTGTAGGCATCGAAAAACTGAGCGGAAATGTTGAACCGGTAACCGTGCGTCAAGTGGCCGCCCGAATAGTAGTCCAGACCGAGCATGCGCTGATTGCCCATCGCCGAGCGGACTTTGTTCCAGTCTTCGCGCGACATGTTGGACGGATTCTTCTCGCCCAACTCCTCGATAAGCGGCGTGCCCACCTTCGCTTGAAGAATCGCCCAAAACGCGATCAGGTTCGCGTCCGCGCCCGAGTGCGGCTGCACGTAAGCGTGCTCCGCGTCGAACAGCTTGCACGCTTGGGCGCAGGCTTCGGATTCGATGGCGTCGATGTTGTCGCAACCCGCATAGTAGCGAGCGCCGGCGAATCCCTCCGCGTACTTGTCGGTGAGTAGATTGCCCATGGCCGCCTGCGTGTTGAGCGAGGTGAAATTCTCCGAGGCTATCAGCTTCAGATTCGAGCGCTGGTCCTGTAACTCTTGGACGATGGAAGCAGCGATCGGGGCGTTGACTTCAGCAACTTGCTGAAGGTTCGCGACATAGCTCAACATCGCGGGCGAGACCTCTTCCGGCGAGCGGGAAGACAGGTATTCGGATACAGGTGTGGACGTAGTCAGGTCAGACATTTGGAAGCTTCTTTTAGGTTTTTTGAATGTGATTCTACCCAGGCGAACGATAGAATCGCGAAGCTTCCTAGCGGTCAATCCCGCCTTTATCGCCAGTCGCGAAAGTCGCCCCCATCACAAGACTTCCGTTTCCGAAAAGTCAATGCCGAGATTAGCTCGAACGGAGATTCGTGTGCACACGCCCCAACCTGTAACCGCGATCGCCCATCGCGGAATTTCAACTGTAGGAGCCTGCTTGCAGGCGATTT
>JAJFLS010000747.1 GCA_021772595.1 Opitutales bacterium | reverse complement strand
TGCGCAACTCGGCTGATATCTATCCCTATGGCAAACAGCTGGAAAGCGTCGCAATGAACCTCACGCAGGAACGCGTGCGACGCAGCAAGCTCGTTTACGATCTTATTCAGCGAGAGCTACCCGAAGCCCAAATATCCAAAGTCGGCGTGAAACACGAAGACTTAGGAGTACCCGAAATATAATTACAACAGTCTAGCGAAATCAGACTAATACAAAAATGGAAACCATAAACATTAACGGACTCTCAATCATCGGATCCAGTGACGCGATTCACAAGGGCGAATCCGTGAAAGCAATCGATCCGTCCACTACTCACGAAATCGATCCGTCCTTTTTCAGCGCCAGCTCCGAAGAGGTCGGACAAGCCGCGACTCTCGCCAGCCAAGCCTTTCTGATCTATAGCAAAAAAAGCAGCAAAGAGCGGGCCGCCTTCCTCAACGAGATAGCCACTCAGATCGAAGCGCTCGGTGACACCTTAACCGAACGCGCGATGCAGGAAACCGGACTCCCGGAAGGCCGCATCAAAGGCGAAACTGGAAGAACCACCGGCCAACTCCGCCTTTTCGCCACGCTCATCGAAGACGGCTCCTGGTCGCAGCCGCGCATTGATACCGCTAATCCCGACAGAGCTCCGCTTCCGAAACCCGACATCCGATCCATCCAACGGCCTCTCGGCCCCGTCGTCGTTTTTGCAGCAAGCAACTTCCCACTGGCATTCTCGACCGCAGGAGGCGACACCGCTTCCGCGCTAGCCGCCGGTTGCCCCGTCATCGTCAAAGCGCATTCTTCCCATCCAGGCACCGCCGAGCTCGTCGCTCGCGCCATTCAGAAGGCCGCCCAAATCACCGACATGCCCGAGGGTGTATTCAGTCTTCTATTCGGCGGCGGACGCACTGTCGGCTCCGCTCTCGTCACCCATCCAGCCGTCAAAGCCGTAGGCTTCACCGGATCCACTTCCGGCGGCACCTCGCTCATGAAGCTCGCCTCTGTCCGACCCGAACCCATCCCGGTCTACGCGGAAATGGGCAGCGTAAATCCCGTCGTACTGCTCCCTGAATCGCTCTCTGCCAATTCCGAAAAAATCGCCGCCGGTCTCCACATTTCCGCTACAATGGGCGTCGGCCAGTTCTGCACGAATCCCGGCGTGGTGCTCGTCAAAAAAGACGAGTCCGGAGACGCGTTCGTCGAAAGTTTCGTCCAGAAGATGAAAGACACCGCCGCTCAAGTCATGCTCAACCCCACCATCCAGCGAGCGTATTGCGACGGCGTAAGTCAGCTTAAGAACAACGACAAAGTGCGAACTCTAGTCGCCAACGCAGCCGCTGCCGACGCTACCGATTGTCTCGGCGCGACTGCGGTATTCGAGGCCGACGCCACCGCATTTCTCGAAGACGAGTCGCTTAGCGACGAAATCTTCGGCCCCGGCACAACGCTCGTCCGCTGGGAATCGAAAGCGGACCTCCTCCAGCTTCTAGAGAATTTCGAAGGACAACTGACAGGCACGCTTCACGCCACTGACACGGACCTCGAAAACTACAGCGAAGCCCTCCCGATCCTCGAACGCAAAGTCGGCCGCATTGTCTACAACGCCTTTCCGACCGGCGTCGAAGTCTGCCACTCGATGGTGCACGGCGGACCTTATCCAGCGACGTCCGACGGACGCAGCACTTCCGTAGGCACGCACGCGATCTCTCGCTTCACCCGACTCATCGCCTACCAAGATAGCCCGCAGACTCTACTTCCCGATGAGCTCAAAGACGGAAACCCTCTCGGAATCGTCCGCCTCGAAGACGGCCAATACGTCGGGGCGTCTTAAATTGTAGGAACCTGCTTGCAGGCGATTTCCTGAGGCAGTGTTTCGCCTGCAAGCAGGCTCCTACATTACGCTTCCGCAGTTTTCTCCGACTTGCGTCCAAGCATCTCTCGAACCGCCGCTCCGAACCAGTTGCGCGTATCGTCCAGCATCGCATAAAACAGCGGCACCACGATCAGTGTTAGGAATGTCGATACCATCAGCCCGCCGATTATGACGCGGCCCAACGGAGCGTACGACATATCCATCATCTTCGATCCGCCGATAGCCATTGGCAGCATGCCGCAAATCGTGGTCAACGAAGTGATCCAGATCGGACGAAAACGCTGGCGGCTCGCCTCCATCAATGCCTCGTCACGAGCCATGCCTTGGGCCATCAGCCGCTGCGACAGGTCGATAAGGACAATCCCGTTGTTCACCACTACTCCCATCAGAATCATGGCCCCTACTCCGGCCATCCCGTCAAACGCCGTATCGGTCGCAACGAGCATCCAAACCACTCCGATCCCCGCCAATGGCACCGTCGCGATCACCGCTATAGGCATCAAAAACGACTCGAACAAAACTCCCATCAGAAACAGCACGAACACGAAAATCATTATCAACGCGAATTGGATCTCTTTGTTCTCCTTCTTCAATTTCGAAACGCTGCCTCCGCGATCCCAGCGATACCCGCGCGGCATTTCAAAGCCTTCCATCAGCGCTTCGATTTCCGCGTAGCTTTTGCTGACATTTTCCGTTTCCAATATTGCCTTTATCCGCATCGACGTCTTCCGATCGTACCGGCTAATCGTTCGAGATGAATCCCGAAAAGTGAGCGAAGAGATCGTATCTAGCGGCACCTCTTTACCGCTGTCCGAAACGAAGCGAAGCTTGTTGAGTTCGTCCAACGATTTTCGATCCTCTAGTTGTAGGCGCGCCTCGATATTGATTTCCAGACCGTCCTCCGTGTAGAAGCGGCCGGCGCTCGTGCCGCGCATCGCATACGAAATCGCGTTGGACACGTCGCGCGTTTCAATGCCCAGCTTCTGAGCCTGATCGCGATCCAAGTGTATATTCAACTCCTGTATATCCGATTCCAGATCCAGATCCACGCCGACCAGTTCTTTAACGCTTTGTAATCGACGCACGACTTCCCCGCTCAACGCGTAGAGCGTTTCCGTATCGTCTCCATAAAGCACGAGACTGAATGACCGCGTAGAATCCTCCGAACTCTTAGAACTGATCCGCATCTTCAATCCGGGCGGAAGCTCCAAGCGGTCCGCGACATCGCGCATTATCTCGCCCCGCGTCATCCGTTTTTCCTCGCCCAATCCAATTGTATCCATCATCCAACGATACGCCACTTCATACCAATTAAGCGTCTCCTGAACCATATTCAGCCGAATATACATCGTCGTATAACTATGGTAGGAAGAATAGCTATCGTAGCGATACTTCTCGCGATTTTCCTCGATGAACGCCTCCACGCCATCTACCATCTCGCCGACTTCGGATTTAATAACCCCTCCCGGCAACTCGAAGCTAAGGCTGACAGTGCGCCCGCTGGAGCTCCCATCTCGAGTATCAATCCACTCCTTGACGTATGGGATTACCGATACTCCCAACAGTATCAGAATCGCGAACATCGCCAACCCTCGGTCCTTGATCGAGCGTCTTAGCAAAAATTGATACGCGCGACTGACCCTGCCAGTGCTATGGCCATCGCGGCGCTTGATCTTCTTCGCCGAAAAGGTCTTCGTTGCCAAAGGAATCAGCAAGAGCGCGATTCCAAGCGAAGCGCCAAGCGAGGCTATCACCGGAATTCCAATACGGTGAAGAAAGAAGCGAATCTGCCCGCCCGCATCCATCAAGAGCAACGGAATAAACACAGCCATCGTCGTCAAAGTCGCCATAGTAATGGCCAATCCGATTTCGCTCGCTCCGCTCAAAGCGCTTTCCCGAGGGCTCAATCCCTGCTCACGCTTCGCGTGTATGTTCTCAACCATTACGATGGCATTGTCGACCACCAGTCCGACCGAAATCAGAAGCCCCATCATGGTCAGCATGTTCAGCGTCCAACCCATGAAATAAAGCACGATAACCGAAAACATCAGGGACAACGGAATCGCTAGCGTTATGGTCAGCGTGATGTTCAGCGAACGCAAAAAACAGATCAGTACAATGAATGAAAACGCCGCTCCCCAAAGCGCCGCCATCTTCAAATTCTTAATGGACTGGAGTATATGATTTCCCTGATCCCAGAATACGTGAAATTGAATGCTTCCCCACCGCTTCGAATTCGAAAACCTCTCGAAAACACCATTCACCGCACGGGTAACATCCACGATGTTGGCATCTGCCGTGCTCTTAATCTCTATACCATACGCGCGACCTCCCTCCAACCGCCAAGTACCTGAGCTCTGGAGTTTGCTTATGTATACCTCGCCTAAATCCTTGAGCAGAACCCCTTTCTCGCGATCCACAACGAAATTCTCCAGCACGCTCAAATCCTCGATGCGCCCCACCGACCGGACCATCAGTTCCTGTCCCGCTTCGGTGATTCGACCCGCACTCAGATTCAGATTCTGGTTTCTGAGATTGTTGGTGAGCTCATAGATATTGATGTTGTGCGAGCGGAGTTTTTCTTGATCCAACGATATTTGGATCTCTTGACGGCTGTCCCCGTGAATATCAACCTCGCCCACACCGTCGATGCGTTGCAGTGCCGGAGTGAAATAGCGCTCTAGAAAATAGTCCGGATTATCGATCTTCTCGCCCAACGTCATCGCGGCAAACAGGATCTCCTCGTCGTCCGAATCATACGTGTATACGCGAATCTCCTCCACCTCTTCGGGCAAGTCCGGCAAGACACGATCCATCCTGTCCTTAATATCCGCATACGCCTCGTCCATATTCACATTATTATGGAAGTACACGTACGCTCGGCCTTGCGTGGTATAGGCTCGGGTATAGATTCGCTCGACACCGGAAACCGTTCCCAGGATGTCCTCTATCGGTTCGACCACTTTGTCGAGAGTGTCCAACGGAGTTGAATTATCGTAGTCCGCGCGAACCATCAGCTTCTTGCTTTCCATCCCGCTAGGGATCAGCTCGATCTTGATTCGGTTGTAAGCAATCACTCCCAGCACCAGTGCCGTCAACAGCCCCATCAAAACCGTCACCGGACGATTGACGGAGAGCGAGGGGAGAAAACTGTATTTCTGGGGAGCCATTTCGAAACTCAGATCTTTTCTGCAGCGCTCGCCGCAATCTCCTCATCCGCATTTACCTTGATGCGACCAAAATCTACGAGCAAGTATATCGATGGAATTACGATCAAGGTGAGGAAGGTCGACGAAGACAGACCTGCGATCACCGTGATCGCCAAAGGCACGCGAATCTCCGCTCCTTCACCCAGCCCCAATGCCATCGGAATCAATCCGAGAACCGTCGTCATCGTGGTCATCAGAATGGGTCGAAAACGAGCGAGACACGCCGCTTTCACCGCATCCACTTTCTCCCTACCGTTGCGACGCAGGTTATTTATATAGTCGACCAGAACGATCGCATTGTTGACCACGATCCCCGCTAGCATGATCAGCCCGATAAATACCAAAATGTTTAGCGTCCACCCTCCGAGGAAAAGTGCGATCACGACGCCAATGACGGCCAACGGCACCGAGAAGAGAATGATAAAAGGATGCAGAAGCGATTCGAACTGGCTCGCCATCACAATGTAGACAAGGAAAAGCGCCAACGCCAAAGCGAACTTCAAACTGTCCAACGAGCGCTTCATTTCCTCAGCTTGACCCGTCACATCGTAGTCGAATCCAACCGGGAGTTCCAAATCGAACAGAGCCTCTTCGATTCGCAGAGACGCCTCGGAGAGTTCGATTCCATCCACATTCGCAGTCACTACCGCCCCGCGCTGCTGCCCCAAGTGACGAATTTCATTCGGACCTTCGCGTACTTTAAGCTCGGCGATCGAAGAAAGCGGAATCGCTATTTCGCCTCTTGGATTGACGATGATTTGCTCAAGCTCCTCGAGCCCCAACCGGTCGTTCTCGTCGAGACGTACCAGGATTTCCACTTGACGATCACGCTCCTGAAATTCGGTGGGCACCTGCCCTTGGATCTTGTTTCGAATCAGTTCCGCAACGGTCTTCAACTGCAAATCCAACTGTGAAAGGCGTTGACGATTATAGATAATCTGAACCTCCGGATTCCCTTTCCGAATACTCGATTGAACGTCCACAATCCCTTGAATCGACTGCAGAGCCCCAATCACAGAATCGCTCGCCTGTTTCATTTCCTGGAGATCATGCCCAAAAATCTCCACTTCGATCGGCGCCTTCACGCTGAACAACTCCGGGTAGGTTATCTTGATCTCCACATCGGGAATGTTCTCAATGTATCCCCTCAGATCGTACAAAACGACTTCCTCCGTCTCCGAGTTCGAACCCTCTTCGAGAAGAACGGTGACGGTCCCGGTATTCTCCCCTTCATCCGATCCGCTCGACGCGTCTCCATCCGTGCCCACTGAAACTGCCGTTCGAAGGACGCTCGGACTGTTCAACGCGATCTGTTCGATGCCTTCGACAATTTCCGTCGTTTCCTCAATAGGCGTTCCAACAGGCAGCTTCACTTCTACATTGAATTCCCCCTGATGCACTTTCGGGATCAACTCGCTACCCAAGTGTGGAAAAACGAATACAATAGTAAGCGCAAACGAAGCGAACGCTCCGCTTACGATAAAAATCTTATTGTCCAACGCCCAATTCAAAATCCCTTTATAGAACGCGGTTGCCACTCCAAAAATCCGATCGAAAATACTCAAAATAGGATTAGCCGCCTTAAGTATCTGCTTGCCGATCCAAACGAAAACCATCGCAAACAGCAGCAGAACTATGAATACAATCGCGACAACTCGTCCCACCAGACACATCGCTACCCGAAACGGCAACGAAAGCGTCAGCACCAGAAACACAACCGGAAAAGCGATCCACCCGAGCGCCGTTATCACGATCCCCGAACTCCGCAACCACTGGTGATAGCTCGACAGAGACCGGACAAACTTCTGCCAAGAGACCGGAAAGAATTTCAAGCTAAATAAAGAGAAAACCCTCCCTTTAAAATTCGTATCGCCTTCGTCCCAAAATTTTCGAGACGCCATCATCGGAATGAAATACAGTGCGACGACGAGCGATGC
>JAJFLS010000746.1 GCA_021772595.1 Opitutales bacterium | reverse complement strand
AGCCGTCTTTGAAATTCGATCGCGTCAAAGAGGATTTTCCGAATAGAATGCTGGCGCGAAACGCGCGTCAGCAGTTCGAGAAGTCCCTAGTCGAAACGCTTGGCCTTGCTTTGAGGGCGAACAAGGGCAGGGAGGTTTCCGGATTCGTCGACGCCCCGCGTTTGATTCGAGAGCTTCGCAATCACGTAGGAGAAGGCGAGGCGACGATCGTCATTGCGGGAAACGTCCTTTGGACCGGCGATCCGGAGTTTTCGTTCGTCGATCGCAGTCAGTCCGAACTGGATTCTCGCTTGAGGCGTCCGAGCCATGGATCGGTATCCGCAAGCAAGTTCCTCTCGCCCTTTAGCATGGAAGGCGTTCCCGATATGCCTAATTGCCGCGTTGTTTGGTTCGATCCTACTGGCGACGCCGAATCGGGCGACGATGCATACAAATCCGAAGTGGCCAATTTCTGGAATTGCATGTTCGACGCGGTTTCGATTCCGATGGCTCCCATTCAGTCGAATTCCTCTACCGCCATCGACATGGCGTTTCGCGAGGATTGCGAGATTTTGGATTTGGTCCTTAACGGGTTCGAGGAAGGCGCCCGCATGCTGACGCTGGAGGAAATGCGTCCTACGCAAATCTTCCACGTCGATGCGATCCCATTCACTCACGTATGGGTAGGCGATTTGTCGCCCAGCCAATCGAAGGCGCGCGAAGCGATGGCGAGGCGATTGTCGGATTCGCGCGGAGCGAGCGGAGAGTATCACGGATTGTTCGTCTTCGAGTCTGGTGGCGGAGCCCTATATAGCGAAAACTCCGACGTGCTTGAAATTGCGGCGGCCTTTCGGCAAGTGAAGCCCAATGGCGGCGCCGACTCGCCGGGCAGTTTCTCGGCTACCTTGAAGAAGGTTCGCGACGAGTTGAGGAATCGCGGCGCTCGGAAATGCTCTGTACGCCTTCTCAGTGACGTGGGCCCGTCTGAGAAGGGAGGCGTGCCGGAATCGGAGGGTTACGCATCGATCTTGCGGGATATCCTCTCGGATGGGCATGAGGTGACGTTCATTCGAACGAACCGGAAGCTCGATGTTCGGAAATTCATTCCCAAGGAAATCAAAATCAAGGTCGTGGACCTTTAAATAATATGAAACAGTATCGAAATTCCAATGACGCTAGTCAAATCGACGATTTCCGCGCGGGCAGAGCTTCTTCGGAGGGGTTGCTCGCGCCCCTCCGGAAATTGCTGAAGCTGATCGTATTGCTTGCGAGCGTTTCGATCGCGAGCGCGGTCGTCGTCGAATTCTACGGCGTACCGGGCCTTCGCTGGCAGTACGAGTACGTTTCCGTCGGCAAAACGAAGATCGTCACCCGAGCGACGTATCTGACTCCTTTCGGATTCATGGAGCCGCCGCATGGAGGCGAATTCGAAATCGTAGATATATTTCCCATTCATGAGAAGAAGCCTTCGAGCCTTCTGAAAGCCTGGCTGAAATTCTAAGCGGAATGCATTATCGCGACGATACGGTTCTACGCAGGAGCTCGATGAGCCTTTCCGCCTTGTCGGCGAATGCCAGCGCCGTTTCCTCGTCGTCGATGTTCTTGATCAGCGTAAGCGCCGAGGTGAGAGCCGATTCGGCGACTACCGAAGGCCTTTGGAAATCCTCGACGACGAGCCTCATGGCGACATCCGCCAAAGCGAGATCGCATAGCCTAGCGGGGTCTGGTTCGCCGAATTCGTAAGTCATTATCCACCTCCTTAATCGAAAATAATCATAGCACATATCATCATGCCCGATCAAATTGACGAAAAGTGGCGTAGCGGACGAAATACGCCCACATACAATAAAACGGCCGACAGTCGCAGCCACAGCGAGCGGCTTAACGATATAAATTCCCGCGCCGATCGCCTGCCTGCGGAGGAGCGGGATCTTTATACCCATATGGTAAAGACTCAGGAGCGGGATTTCAACCAGCTGCTGGCCAAGCAGGAGAACGAGCACCCGAAGGAATTGGAGCGACTCACTTCAGATTTCCTCAAAGACAAGGAAGGCTTCAACCTGCAGGACACCTCGCCGAGCGTTCGTAGAGGCCTCGCCGAGAAAAAGGCGGTTCGAGTCATGGCCGAATCCGAAAATGGAGAGCAGGATCGCAGCTTGAGAAGCTTCCTTACCCAGCGCGAGGGTTTCGTGAATTACTGCGAAGTGGAAGTAGCCAAAAAGCAGGCGACGCAAGACAAGAGAAACGAGTCGTCGAATTCGGAGGGGCGCAAGCGATGAAGAACGACCGCCGTTTCTATTCCTGGCCTCGCCTTCGCAAGACGAAGTCAGGGTATCTGATAAAGGCCCGCGTCATGACTTCGATTCGGTTCGAGTTATTGAATACGTTTATCCGCGTTCCGCTGCAGAAGCTATGGAGATTCATAGTGGGACTGCTTGTCCTCGATGCTTCGCTGAACTATCTGGGTTTGTGGTGCCCGTCGGATTTTCTGCCGATTACCGCAACCGGGTTGATCTGCGCGATAGCCGCCATGTCTGCGCTTCACTACGTCGAGCTGTTTTCCCGCCTATGGGTTTCGATTTTCTTTTTCGGGATACGAATTCGTTTCGAAGTTACGGAGGACGAAGTGCTATTTCGCCGGTTTGGAGCAAGGATGAAATTCCCGAGAGGCCAACGCGTCGTCTTCGCCGCCGCTCCGATCCCTCAGGCCCAGGCCGCTGGATACGTCGATTCGAGATTCATCGAGGCCGTGGTGGACAATTCCGCCACCTACCGCCTTTTCGAGTGCTACGACGTCCGCAAGGCCAACAAGCTAGTCATCAATTTCAACTACGCCAACAACCTGGGCGATCACAGCGCCCAGGAAGAATTCGATCCGCGAGAGCGATAGCAATCAACCCGTTTCCTAGATATTACATGAACTCAGAAAACGAGAAATTCGACGAACGGCTGGAATTGCTGGAGCGAAGCGTTCGCGCCCATCATCCCTTTCTAGTGCGTTACGCTAACCGCATTCTTCGAAACTGGGCGGATGCGGAAGACGCTGTATCCGAACTTTGGAGATACGCGATAGTTCACCTCGATAAGGAGCACATCAATTGTCTGCCGATTCTGCGCAAGAAGGTGTATTTTCTCTCGATAGACTGCATTCGCAAACGCAAAGGGAGAGAGGTTCTTTTAGAGGATTTCGATCGGATGCCGATGCAAGCTCCTCCGGCCAACGCCTTCACTGAGGAGGAGGAAGCCGCTTTTGCGGAAAATTTCTGGAGAGAAATCGGCCCGGTTCCCCTAACCGAAGAGCAGAAACTGGCGACGTGGTCTTCGATCCGCTTTTCCTATACAATCGACAATATCGCTGCGCGAATGAATACTTCACGCTCGACGGTGGGCGATTGGGTGGCTAAAGGTAAGGAGGCTATTAGAAACGCGATGCGATAAGACTTTCGTCCATGAACAAGAAGACCGAAACTCCCAACGAAGAATTTTCCGACGACGATGCTGAAATGCTGGTTAAGCATTACGGCGAACGTCCGGAGGAATCCACGGTCGAACGGATCATGGAGGATGCCGAAAAGAGCCGATCGGCTTTTCTGAAGAAAGAGCTCAAGCCCGAGCGCCGCCAATCGCGAGGAAGAAACCGGTAGTCCCGGTCACATCCTTAGGCGAGGACCCTGCCGACTTTGGCTTTTGGGGAGGTCCTGCTTCAGTTGCTTTTCCGCCGCTGTTTCGAGCCGAGGCGGTTGCGTGAGAGGACGCTGCTCCGCGATGAGTTCAATTAGGCTGGAACGTTCCTCCGCCTGCTCGCCCTTGAGTTGCTCGAGCTCCTGCTCGGCCTTGTTTTCCAGAACCGAGATCCGTTCCATGTAGCGCTTCTTCCCGTTCGCGAGGGATTGCTTGAGCCCCTCGAGTCGGTATTGGTCTCTTCGAGCCAGGCCGGTGATTTTTCGCCACCACCCTGGCCGCTCGCATTTTTCCTCGAGTTGCCGGATCGCGGATTCCTCCTTTTTAAACTTGTAGAAGGCGATCAGCTTTTCCTTTTCGCC
>JAJFLS010000745.1 GCA_021772595.1 Opitutales bacterium | reverse complement strand
GAAGGCCTGCTCCACAACCGCCCCTTCGACAAATGCGCCGGCGTCGTCGGTGAAGTCCTCAAAAACTATCACCCGCACGGAGATTCCTCCGTATACGACACCCTCGTTCGCATGGCTCAAAAATGGGTCATGCGCGAACCGCTCATCGACCCCCAAGGCAACTTCGGATCCGTCGACGGCGATTCCCCCGCAGCCTACCGCTACACCGAGTGTCGCCTGACAAATGTAGCCGAAGATCTGCTACGCTACCTCGACGAGGACACCGTCAATTTCGTCGCCAATTACAAAGAGAGCACAACCGAACCCGACGTGCTCCCCGCCGGGCTGCCGAACCTCTTGATGAACGGTTCGACCGGCATCGCCGTCGGCATGGCGACGAACATTCCGCCGCACAACCTCGACGAGCTGATCTCCGGCATTTGCGCCCAGATTGACAATCCGAATATCGAGATAGACGAGCTCGCCACTCATATCCAGGGACCTGACTTTCCGACCGGCGGCCAAATCGTCGGGCGCAAGGGCATCGACGAATACATGCGCACCGGCCGCGGCATCGTTCGTATGCGCGGTATCATTACAAAGGAGGAGATTGAAAACGATCGCGATCGGCTCATTATTTCCAAGATTCCGTACAACGTGAATCGCGCGACGCTCGTCACGAAAATCGCCGATCTGGTTTCGAACAAAGACATCGAAGGCATCAGCGACCTGCGAGACGAGTCCGACGAAAACACGCGCATCGTAGTCGAACTCAAACGCGGCGAATTTCCGGAAGTCATCATGTCTAAGCTGTTCAAGAAAACAGCTCTGGAAAGCAGCTTCGGCGTCAACCTGCTCGCGCTCGACAATCGCCGCCCGAAGCAGATGAATATCAAGGAGCTGATCAATTGCTACATCGATCACCGCCGCGAAGTCATTTACCGCCGGACCGCCTTCCGTCTCAAAAAGGCCGAAGACCGCGCCCACATCCTCGAAGGCTACAAGATCGCCCTCGATAATCTCGACGATTTCATCAAGATCATCCGCTCGTCGGCCAATCGCGACGAAGCCAAGGAACGACTCCAGGGCAAGTACCCGCTATCCGACCGGCAAGTCGCCGCCATCCTCGATCTCCGCCTCTACCAGCTCACCGGCATGGAACGTGGCAAGATCGAAGCGGAATACGCCGAACTGATCAAGCTGATCGAAGAGCTCCGCTCCATCCTGGACAGCGAGCAGAAACTTCTCGACCTGATCAAGACCGAGTTGCTCGAGCTCAAGGACAAATACTCCTCTCCGCGTCGCTGCGAAATCGTCCCCTACGAAGGCGACATCTCCAAGGCGGACATGACGCCCCGCGAAGGCTGCTTCATCACCGTCTCGCACAAAGGCTTCATCAAACGCACCAGCGACAGCGAATACCGCACCCAGAAACGCGGTGGCAAAGGAGTCCAAGGCGGCAACACTTACGAAGAGGATTTCATCGAGCATATCTTCACAGCGAATACGCACGACTACATCTTCTTCGTCATGAACAACGGGCGCGTGTATGTGGAAAAAGTATACGAAATCCCGGAAGGTTCCCGCACCTCGAAAGGCCGATCCATTGCGCGGGTTTTCCAACTACAGGAAGGCGAAAAAATCGCCGCGATGATCTGCCTTCAGGAAATCGTCGACGATCTCCATCTCGTGATGTGCACGAAACATGGCGTCGTTAAGAAGACGAATCTCATCGACTATAAGAACTTCCGCAGAGGCGGCATTATCGGCATCAACATCGACGATGGCGACGACCTCATCTCCGCCAAGCTCACCGGCGGCGAAGACAACCTCGTCATCATCACGCTCAA
The DNA here is from genome assembly GCA_021772595.1 of Opitutales bacterium. Lineage (GTDB taxonomy): Bacteria > Verrucomicrobiota > Verrucomicrobiia > Opitutales > Opitutaceae > Pelagisphaera. The sequence continues at coordinate 4,208 of JAJFLS010000745.1, read as the reverse complement.
AGGAAAAGCGATTCGCTTCCCCGAAACGGACCTTCGCGACCAGGGACGCGCCACGCGGGGCGTTCGCGGCGTAAGGCTCGCCGAGGGTGACGAAGTAAAAGCGATGGAAGTCGTCAACCCTGAAGGAACGCTTCTGATTTGCGGGCTCAACGGCCAAGGCAAGCGCACCAAGTTCGAAGAGTATCCCGTCCAGAAACGCGGCGGAAGCGGCGTCATTGCGGCCCGCACTTCGGGCGTTTCCGGAGCGTTGACCGTATTCGAAACGGACGAGATGATGATGCTGACCAAGAACGGCCAAGCCGTTCGCACGAAAGTATCGGATATCAGCGTGATCGGACGCGCCACAAAAGGCGTCCGCTGCATCAACCTTTCGGGCAAGGATCTGCTTCTCGGCGTGGCCCGCATCGTCGAAGTCGAAGGTGACGACGAGGAAGACGGCGATTCCGAAGCTACGGAAGTCGAATCATAGCCGCTCTTCCGGATTTTCGCAGCGACCGGCGCCAATAATTCGCGATCAATATCCGCGACCCACCAGGGTAGCGCCTATACTCGCATTTTCTCCAAAATCACCGCTATAGAACTCAAAATCGTCGATCACTTCCGAAATTGTTGGTGAAGCCCGTAAAAATCTAGCTTTGCTGCCCTAAAACAGTCGTTTTATCCTTGCTCTATTGTCTTCCCCTTCAACTATTTCGTGGATCTTTAATACCACTCTGCAGCACGGCTTTTGCTCAAAATTGAGCGCTCGGCTCGGGTTGCCACACAATCAACCATCATTTTCTACTATCCATACAGATTGGCGAAAAACCTGCTATTGTCTTCGATAGTGATTTAGGTCGCTTATTACACTGCTTCCTAAAACTGCCCAATCAAACGTCACTAACCCATAAGAACAACAAATGAACAAACTACTCAAAACATTGATCGCAGGACTGTTAATAGCAGTACCTGCTCTGCAAGCGCAGATTGAACTACACGAGAATCTATCGATCACCGGCTTTCTAGACATGTCGGCTTCCAATTTCGATTCCGACCTAACTGACAGCTCCGATTCCTTCTTCAATTTGGATCAGGCTGAAATCGATTTTCTTTTGGATTTCGATGAGATTACTGGTCGGATCGACTTGAACTATCTCGGCGACAACGACACCGAGGAGTTCGATCTAGAGCAGGCTTTCCTGTCTTACGATTTCGGCGACGGACTAAATGTCGAAGCGGGAAAATACCGCAGCTGGATGAACTTCGAATCGTTCGAGCCAACCGGTCTTTACCAGTTCTCTCGCGCCTATGATATGAGAGACACACTCATCGGACACCACAACGGCGTGCGCGTTAATTACGGCGACGACGCAGTGAACTTCGGCCTGTCGGTCGTCGATTCGGTTTTCGATCCAGACGGCTCTCTAGAAGACAGCGAAATCGGCATCGAAGCAAAGATGGCGTTCTTCCCAGCAGAAGGCTGGACGGTTTTCCTCGGCTTCGCCAAGGACAGCATGGATGTCGGTAGCGACAGGGATTTTATCAATTTCTGGACTTCCTATGAAATCGGCAACGTCACCTGGGCTCTCGAATTCAACGACTACGATTTCGGTCCACAGGATATCGGTAACCAGATTTTGCTTATGGCAAATGTCGGCATCACCGACAACGCCAGCGTCACTTTCCGCGTGAGCGAAGACGAACAGGACTTCAAGGGCGGCGACACATCGACCAAGTTCACCATCAGCCCGGGCTGGAGCATCAACGACAATCTCGGCGTGCTTTTCGAAGCTAGCCAGTCCGACTTCGGCTCCGAAGGTGAAGTAACTTCGTTCGCATTCGAGACGATCTTCACATTCTAGTCGATCTCCGCTAGCTAGCGAACGATCCTCGAGATCAGAAATTTTCCAAAGCCTCCTGCGCGACCAGCGCGGGAGGCTTTTTTTTGCGCCTAAAACGCGAAAATCCACCACGCCGCATTCGCCGACAGCTCAAGCTGAAGACGATGATTCGTCCCATACGGCACCCATGCCCTCAGCCGGATCAGCTACGGTAGCAGAGCGACTGCGTCGTTCTGAAAATACAGCGGTTCAGTATCCAGAAGAGTACGCCGCCAGTATCCGCGTTACCTCAACCGAAAACCCTGAAAGATCAATCCACTCCCCTACCGCGATAGCCGACCGTAGGCGCGGCTCGTCGCTTTACGCGAAGCCAACTTCTCTTCCGATTCAAACAGAGCCGAGTACATGTAATCGAATCCATCGAGCTTGATGCGATCGATCTTCTTACCGATGAAATGCTCGATCGCCGCTGCATTCTTCAATTCGTCTTCGGTCAACAGCGTAAACGCGTCGCCCTCTTTCTCAGCGCGGCCCGTACGTCCAATACGATGGACGTAATCCTCCGCATTGAGCGGCACGTCGTAATTAATCACGTGGCTAATTCCCGCGATGTCTAGTCCGCGAGCCGCGATATCGGTCGCGACCAAAACCTCGAACTTGCCTGACTTGAAACCTTTCAGCGACGCCGTGCGCTCGCCCTGCGAACGATCCGAGTGAAGCACCCCAACCGAATGTTCCAATTTCTCCAAACGGCGCGAGATGAAATCCGCATTCATTTTCGTGCGCGTAAATATGAGCACACTCTCGAAATGCGTCCGTTCAAGCAACTCTATGAGCAGCTTGTACTTCTGGCGCTCGACCACCGGATAAAACGCATGGGTCACCGTCTCGGCCGGGGCGCGGCGGCGCCCGACTTCCACCACTTCCGGATTCTTCAGCACCCATTTCATCAGCGATTGAATCGCCCGCGGCAAGGTCGCCGAGAAGAACAAGGTCTGCCGCTCTTCCGGACACATTTTGATCAGCTTGCTCACGTCCGGCAAGAATCCCATGTCGAGCATACGATCCACCTCGTCTAGAATCAAAATCCGGACGTTCTTGAGCGAGATATTCCCTTGCCCAATATGATCCAGCAAACGGCCCGGCGTCGCGACGAGAATGTCCACACCCTTATCGAGCATCTCCCTCTGCTTACCGTATTTCACACCGCCGTAAACCACTCCGACTCGCGTCTTGAGATGCTTCGAATAGTCCTTCAACGACTCCTCGACTTGCTGCGCCAATTCACGCGTCGGCTCGAGGATCAAGCACTGGATCCGTTTGCCAGGCTCCAGTATGTCGAGGGTGGGAAGCCCGAAAGCCGCCGTCTTGCCCGTGCCCGTCTGGGCCGACGCGATGATGTCCTTGCCCTTCAATATTTGGGGGATCGTCTGCTCCTGCACAGGAGTAGGCTTCTCGAAACCAAGTTCGGTGATCGCTTTTAATAGGGAATCTGAAAGACCAAGACCGTCAAAGGACATTTCGGCTATATGATTGGCCAAATCGCCCGAAGCAAGCACAGCCTTCGATAAATCGACAACTTCCGCCCGACAAGACCATTCTTCCTGTAGCCGCGATCGCTGATCGCGGAACAATTATCGGGATGAACCGCGTTCAGCGATCGCGGCTTCGAGAAAGTACTGTCCATTCCCCAGGCGAAAAACGGCAAGATTTAGTATGACACCTAATTGTTTCGACACGATGGAGCTGATTCCTTTCTCCTCTGTCCTACCACATTCGATGAACGAACTCATCTCACCACCACCCGTCCCAGACGCGCTGAAGAAGGCCCGCGAAGATTTCCCTATCCTAAAACGCGAGATTAACGGCAAGCCGCTCGTCTATCTGGACAACGCCGCTTCGACCCAAAAGCCGCAATGCGTCATCGACGCGATCACGCGCTACTATTCCTACGAGAACGCCAATATTCACCGCGGCGTCCACCTTCTGAGTACCGAAGCCACCGCCGCCTACGAACAGGCCCGGACGAAACTCGCCAAGTACCTCAACGCCAACAACGACTCCGAGATCATCTTCACCCGCGGTGCCACCGAATCCGTAAACCTCATCGCCTACTCCTTCGTCGAGCCTCTCCTCGAGCCGGGCGACGAAATCCTCATCAGCTACATGGAGCACCACGCCAACATCGTGCCGTGGCAGCTTCTCTGCGAACAAACCGGCGCCGCCCTGAAGGTCGCGCCGATTTTCGATAATGGCGATCTGGATACCGACGCCTATCTATCGATGATCGGCCCGAAGACCAAACTCGCCGCAATCGTCCACGTCTCCAACGCCATCGGCACCGTCAACCCGATCGAGACGATCATAGAAGCCGCCAAAGCGAAAGGC
>JAJFLS010000744.1 GCA_021772595.1 Opitutales bacterium | reverse complement strand
TCGAGGCGATGAAGGGCCGGGTAGAGCGAGCCCTTCTGTACGCTGAGCGCGTTTCTGCTGAGCAGCTCGATATGCTTGCCAATAGCGTAGCCGTATTTCTCTCCGCTGTTAAGCACTCGCAGGATCAACAGATCCAAGGTCCCCAGCAGCATGTCTTTCTTGCGTTGTCGAGTCATGGGTAAGATGTCTAACCAGTAAGACGGCTTACCTATGGGCGTGTCAAGTTTCTTAGTTGGAAGAGGTGCACTGGGCCACTTATGCTGGCCTGCCAAGTGGTCCTTCCGTTCGTGAAAACCGCTCTACCTTGTTTTCGTGGAACGCGAATATCTATCTTCCAAGATATCGAGCGTCTATTTCACTATTTCGGAAGTTCCTGAACCGGTGATCAACTCTATCTTGATGTCGCTGTTTCCCAGCCGGGCAGACTTTTTTATTTTCACCTGATTCCCCTGATCAACCTCTTCCGTCCTATCAAATTTGAAAGGGGCCTTGATTCTACCGTTTTTCTTGTTGGCGATCATTGTAAGCTCGCCGGAGATCTTGATGCCATTGAAGTCTAGAACGGAATCCCCAGATCCGCTGCTCACAGAGATGTTGTGATTTAAGGGCTTTGCTATATGAACTTCGGCATCTCCTGAGCCGGAACTGAATTGGCTCTCGCCCGACAAAGCGGCTTTTTTGCTCTTAACGTTACCGCTTCCGGAACGAGCACGTATCTTGCCTACAACCGAATCGAGCCTTATATCGCCTGAACCAGTGCTGGCTTTGAGATTCCCCTTGTAGTTTTCCATCTCAATATCTCCTGAACCTGAATTAAAAGAGCCTTCTCCCGTCGAGCTGGCATCACTGCACTTGATCCTCCCGCTGGCTGTTCTGACATGTATTTCCCCGGATACGCCTTTTAGTTTAACGTTACCCGAGGCGCTGTTTAACTCTACGTTTCCGCTATAATCTTCGATTTCAATATTCCCCGAGCTTGTATTGATGTTCAACGATCCCTCCGAATCGGAAACCTCGAAGCTTCCGGATGCGGAATTGAATTTGACTTTGAGATTGCCGGGAATTGTCAATGTCCAGAATGCGTCGCCTCTCGTGTTTTCCGGACCATGCTTTTCTATTATTGTTAGCTTACTGCCCGCTTGTTCGGCGGAGGGGTAGAAATTGCCTGTAATATTATGGTCAAGCTCGACCGATAGGGTGTCGGATTCGCTCCTTTTAAGTATGCAATTGCCTGACACGGTTTTAATATCAACGATTTGAACGCCCGAAAATTCTTTTTGTAATTGCTGAGAATATACGCTGATTGCGCTATAAAGTATAGCGAGCACGAAGAGTTGGCTTCTAAATCTGATCATGATACTTGTTGGTTCTGGGTTATTGGTTTTCCAAATCTAGCTATAGAGATTCTCATTCGCTTCGCAATGCGAGAGATGGCTCGATCCGCGCAGCGCGGGCCGCAGGGATCCAGCAGGCGGCTAGCCCGACAAGTCCTAAAACAAGAGCCACTACGCAAAAGGCAGTTCCATCAAACGTTGAGACGCCATAGAGCATTCCGCTTAAGAACCGAGAGAGACCTAAGGATGCTAGTAATCCGATTAGCAAGCCCGTGCCAGCCAGCTTGGCTCCTTGGGAGAGTACAAAATTGCGGATCGATCCGCGGCTCGCGCCGACGGCCATTCTTATGCCAATTTCGGAGGTTAGTTGGCCGACGGTATAGCTGAGTACGCTGTACAAACCGATCGTGGCGATGAGGAGGGCGATTGCTGCTAAAATTCCAAGCAATTGCATGGAAGCGCGCTCGCGCAAAATGCTCTGGTCGAAAAGGGTTTCAATGGCTCGTATATTTTGTACGGGTAAAGCGGGATTGAGATTGCGGAGAGATTTTCTAATCGACTTTTCGAGCGCCGCGGGGTTGCTATTGGTCTTTAAGATAAAGTCGAGGCTGCTTACTGAAGGCGCTTGGCTTAAGGGGCGATACATTTGCTCGCGCGTGTCGATGGCGGGGCTCCAGATAAAAACGTGCTCAACGACGCCTACTATTTGTATCCAAGATTTTGGGTCGGATGGTGGTTTGATTCCGGTTGTAATCCGTTTTCCTATAGCGTTCTCGTCTGGAAAGTTGTGCTTCGCGAATTTCGAATCCACGATTGCGACGCGTTGGTTTTGAGGAGTATCAAATTCGTTGAAGTAACGGCCGGCAATCAGCCTGATGCCCATTGTTTCGAAGTAGTTATTCGAAACACGGATACTCTCGGTTGTTCTTCTTTGTTCTGGATGCGAAGGGGGCGCGCCCTCTACGCGGTAGTAGTTTCCGTTGCTTGAGCCGGACATAGGAAGAGGGTAGGCGATGCCGACCGCGGTTACTCCGTCGAGGTTGCTCAGTTCCTTTTGCGCCTGTTTGGCTAGTTCGAAGCGTTGTGAAGCGTCTGGGAATTCTGACGAGGGGAGCGACCATGAACATGTAAGCCTATCGACGGTTTCAAAACCTGGGCTGGACTTATAGAGGTTGGCGGTAGTTCGGATCATGAGTCCCGCTCCGACTAGCAAGACGCAAGTGAAGGCGAATTCACTCACGATGAGCGCCGATTTCCATTTCCTTCCATAGAATGCTTGGGTCGTTTTCGAGGCTGTTTTTAGAGTGTCGTTTTGAGAGAGTCGAAGCGTTTGGCGAATGGGAGCAAGTCCGAATAGAAGACTTGAAACAACGCTGACCGCGCCAACATAAACGAGAACCTCCCCGTCAATCGCGACTTCTTCGATTCGCGGAACTTGGCTTTGTAAGGTGTTTTTGAGCCAACGGATTCCCCCATATGCGAATAGTATCCCTGCTGCCCCGCCCAAAAATCCGGTCACTAGGCTTTCCGCTAGCAACTGTCCCAGGATTTGGCATCGGTTTGCTCCCAACGATACGCGAGTGCCGAATTCATGACTGCGGCTCTGAGAGCTCGCAAGCTGCATGTTCGCGATATTAGTGCAGACGATCAGAAGGAAGAATCCCGAAGCGCCGAGAAATGAAATCACAATGGGTCGGCCATTTCGCAAGTAGCGTTCTTTAAGCAGCTTAACATCGACCTTCACGTCTGCGTTGGTAGCTGGGTACTCCACAGCCAGTTGCGCTGCTATGTTCTCGAGCTCTTGCCTAGCTTGCTCAAGCGTCACTCCCGGTTTTAATCGACCGACACTTGTCGAATTGCTGTGACGGCCTCTGTTCAAGAGTCCGGACTTTTCTGCCATTTGCTCCAAGGGGATCCACACTTTTGCGCCCTTTATTGGATACACAGAAGGCAGAACGCCAACAATGGTGTATATCTGATTGGTTAGTTGAATGGTCTCTCCAATTGCAGATTCTTTCGCTCCGAATCGGCTTCTCCAGAAATTTTCCCCGAGTATGACTGTTGGTTTTGCTCCTGGGCTATCGTCTTCGGCTGTAAACAGCCGACCTATGACTGGAGATATTCCCAAGGTGCCGAAGTAGTCATGGGTCACGTTGGCTCCCTCGATGAGCTCTGCTCCATCCGGTCCGATGTAATTGTAACCTTGACCGCGAGAGGCTCCAATCGCGGAAAAACTCGTTTGTCGTTCTCGCCAGTCTTTAAAGTTTGGATACGAGACGGACAAATTGGCGATCTGGTCGGTTCGCTCATCAATCGCGACTAATTGGTCTGGATCTGGGAAATTGAATGGACTGAAGAATACTGCATTGGCTAGAGAGAATATCGCTGTATTTGCTCCAATACCGATACCGAGGATTAGAATGACAGTTCCTGTGAATCCTTTTCGCTTTATCATCTGCCTGCCGGCGAGGCGAATATGGCGAATCGAGCTGTCGATGAAACGCATCCCCCAGGAATCGCGGCAATCTTCTTTTAGAGCTTCGACGTTTCCGAATTCGCGTAGCGCCGCCTTGCGTGCTTCTTCCGGTGGCATGCCGTCTTCAGTCAGCGCATCGATGTGGGCGTCCAGATGGAAGCGCATTTCCTGGTCCATCCGGTCTTCCAGGTTTCGCGGACGCAGTCGCTTAAAGAGGCGGCTTAGCATTTCGGATTAGCTCTGCGATGAGAGTACTGCTTCGACTGCTACCGAAAACTCGCGCCAATTGGCGGTCTGGTCTTCGAGCTGCGCTTTGCCTTTGGGGAGCAGACGATAGAATCGGGCGTCGCGCCCTTTTTCGGAGACGGCTGCGTAGCTTTCGACAAAGCCTTTTTTCTCGAGGCGGTAGAGGGCGGGATAGAGGGAGCCGACGTTTAGGGTGAAGGTGCCGCTGGATATCTGCTTGAGGCGCTTGGAGATTCCCCAGCCGTGGCGGTCCTCCGTGAGCAACGCTTTCAGGACGAGCATCTCCAGAGCTCCGAGTAGTAGATTGTTCGATTTGTTTCCCATGAGATCGATTTAAAGTTATTTCGTTATTAGATGTTTCGAATAACGTAATATAAGTGTCAATGGAAATCTAGCCTTTAAGATGAGCTTGGAGGGTGCAGTTCGTCGCCTTTTCGATGGATCGAGGAAGCCGCCAATAAAAAAGCGCAGCGAGTCGACTCGCTGCGCCAAAGTATTTAGTTGGCAGTTCTTTGAAACGTTATTTTAGCGGCGCGTTCTTCTGTAGCGATTGCATCTGTTTCTGGGTTCTTTGCTTGTTGTGTTGCTCGATACAGCGTCGATTAGAGGCTGGGCCTGCTCTTCGGTCAATCTTCCCCATCGAACAAGAATTGAGATTTTCCAAAGAAGTGATCTTGGGCTGCGATATTTTAGAGACCGTTTCAGTGACCGTGCCATCCACCTGTTGATAGATCCTTCGTCTTGTAGACTTTGTATATACGCTTCGGGATCGAACGGTTCCTCTTCTTCGGGTTCTTCGAGCACGCAAGGATCTCCGATCGCGTCAAGTATGCCGGGATCGAATTCGAATCCGTAGATCGCGCTTCCGTGTTC
>JAJFLS010000743.1 GCA_021772595.1 Opitutales bacterium | reverse complement strand
CGTCTTCGTATTGACCGGAAAATCCTGCCCTCGCGGCTTGTCTCGGCGTAGCAGCGCGAAGACGGAAGCGAGGATCCTGCCTCGAGTCTTGACGAGAGATCAAGCGAGGCACGAGCGTTGTTATAATTATATCCGCTAAGTCGACGTGTATGCGCCCCTGCGTGATCCGTCCCCACCTTTATCCATCCGTGGGGAAGTCCGTGTGATCCGCCAGTCCATCTGGACGATCTGCGGGCGAAAATGTAAGACAACCTATCAGCCGCCCTCTTCGATGTTTTCGATCAGCCAGCTTCCGGCGCCGCCGGCGCTGGGCTTGTCTAGGATGCGGCGGAGTTCAGAACTCAACGCCTGCGTACGCGCGATCCGCTGGTGACTCTCGATACAGTCGATCAGCTCGTTCGCGAGCGCCTCGGGATTTGCGTCGCCTTGGATGAATTCCGGATACATCGGCCGCTTCAATAGGAGATTCGCGATTCCGATATAGGGGAGCTTAACCATCATCTTTCCGAACAGATAGGTTATGGGGTGAATCCGATACACGATCGCGCCAGGGATGTGGGCCAGAGCGCAATTGAGCGACATCGTTCCCGAGCTGGTCAGTACGCAGCTCGCGCTCACGACCGTCTCATTCGAAACGAGCTCGATACTATCCCTCAAGTAACCATCGTCCGCGAGAATCGACTCAAGCAAAGTTTTCAACGTATCGCTGGCGTAAATACACTTGGCTTTAAACTCTCCTCTTTGCTCCAGCAGTCTGCGAAACGATTCGAACATAATCGGAGCGATCCTCGAAATCGCCCCTTCCCGACTGCCGGGAAGCAGGAGTACGGGTCCATCCGGATCGTAGCGCGTGGGCAACTCGTAGTGTTCCGACAAGAACGGGTGGCCGACGAAGCGCGTCTCGAGCGTAGTATCTTCGAAGCTCTCCACTTCGAAGGGAAAAATAACGCCCAAGGTATCCAGCAGTTCGGCCATCTTGAAGCGACGTTTCGCTTTCCATACCCAGACCTGAGGGCTTATGTAGAACAGCAAACGAATCGAGCCGCCGGATTTTCGAGTCGCGTTTTGGTCGGCCAGGATTTGCGCCAATCTCAAATTCATGCCGGGATAATCGACAAAGCAAATCGCCTTCGGTTTATGAAGCAGTATCCAGTTTATGATTTCATCGCGAAGCTGCTTGAATTCGTTGTAGTGTTTCAAGATCTCGAAGAAACCCACGATCGCGTAGGGCATCATATCGAAAACGACATTGGCTCCCGCTCGCTCGAGATTCGGTCCTCCCAGAGCAACGATGTTCAGATTCTGCTTTCGGGCCAAAGCGGACGCCACCATTCGGGCCGCTTGTTCGTCGCCCGAATGCTCCCCGGCAATCACTAAGACATCCACGCCATTCTTCGCTGGCGCGGGAATCGGAAATTTCGCTGGGACTATTTCGCTTGAGGACATTATTCGATTAGCCCAACACTCACTAGATTATTTGTTTCAACCACGAAAAACACGAATTCCACGAAATCTCTGCCCTAGCAAGTAATGACTTTCGTACATTTTAGTAAATTTCGTGGTCACAAATTTCTTATACTAATCCGCTTTCTTTCGGATCTGCTCGGTGATCTGGATAGCGAGACCTAATGCCGTCTTGCCCAGCTCGCCGCCAACCTTCGGGTCTTTGCGATTCTTGACGCTCTCGACGAACGATGCCAGCTCGAGCTTTAGCGGCTCGCCCTTTTCGATCGGCACCTCTTGCTTGTCCAAGCCACCGGCGCCTACCGCGACGTGATGCCCGGCTTGGTTCATGAAATCCAATGAAATGTAGCCCGTCGATTGAAAGACGCGAATCTCCCGCACCTTTTTCGAACTCACGCGACTGACACTTAAATTAGCCACGCAGCCATTTTCGAATTCGATGCGCGCGTTGGCGATATCTTCGGTCTTGGAAAGCACGCTCACACCTACGCTTCTCACGTCCACCGGACGCGAACCCACGAGCTGCAGAACAACCCCGATGTCGTGTATCATCAAATCGAGGACAACGCCGACTTCCGTCCCTCGCGGCTGAAACGGAGCGAGTCGCTCCGCCGTGATGTATCGCGGACGGCTGACCACTTCCTCCAAGTAGCTCATGACCGGATTGAAATGCTCGATGTGCCCGACCTGCACCAAGGCGTTCGCCCGATTGGCGGCTGCCAGGATTTCCGCGGCCTCCTCGACGCTTTCGCAAATCGGTTTCTCTATCAGCAAATGGCAACCCGCATCCAGCAAGGGAATCGCGACTTCGTGATGCTTGTCGGTAGGCACCACCACGCTGATCGCGTCGCACGCGTTCGCCAATTCGCTTAAATCGGAGAACACGGGGCAATCGTGCCGCTCGCTAATTTCGTTGGCCCTCGCAGCATCTCTCTCGTAGATGCCCGCCAAGGTGACGCCTTCCAGCTCGCTGTAAATGCGAGCATGATGCTGACCCAAGTAGCCGACACCCGCCACGCCACATTTTAAATTTTCATTGCTCATGATATTAAAAGTTCTATACCGCAGAAATTGGTAGCTCTTCTCACGACCCTTTCTCCAACACGCCTTGCCTCAGAATCCAGGCGCTGTCCATCCGCGCCGCGTAGTTAGTATTGTGGGTCACCAAAACCAGAGCCACATTCGCATCGACGCACAAAGCCTGGAGCATCCCCATGACCGAATCGCCCGTCGCCTCGTCTAGATTTCCCGTCGGTTCATCCGCAAGTAAAACCTTCGGCTCGGAAATCAGCGCACGCGCGATCGCGACGCGCTGACGCTCGCCGCCCGAAAGAGTCGCAGGTAAACTCGCCATTCGCTCGCCCAGTCCGACTTTTTCCAGCAACGCTTTCGAACGCTCTTTCAGATCCGTATTCATTCCGGAAATACGCCCTCCTAGCATCACGTTCTCCAAAGCCCTCAGCTCCGGGACCAGATAGTAAGACTGGAAGACCATCCCAATAAGAGAGGCCCTAATTCGGGCAAGTTTGGAACTTGATTGATTGGCGATATCGGATGATCCCCAAACTACGCTACCGCCATCAGGGCGGTCCAGTCCCGCCAGAATATTGAGAAGGGTCGATTTCCCCGATCCAGATTCGCCCTGAATACTGATTGTATTCCCAGGATTAATACACAAATCCACCCCCTGAAGCACTTTAATAGAGCCCTCGACGCTTTCAAATTGGCGACTCACTTCGCGAGCCTCTATCAGCGGTTCACTCACTGCGCAAAGCCTCCACAGGATCCAATCGACTCGCCTTGTACGCAGGAATAAGTCCCGCCAGAGTCGCTACTAGAATCGATAATAGAGCGATACCAATCATATCGGCCATTTCAACCCGAGCGGGCAGATAGGAGAACCCATAGATTTGATTCATCGAATCAGCAACGCCTAAGATACGAGATATAGTCGATGTGATATGGTTCCGAAAATGTATCAGCGTAAAGCCAAGTCCCATACCGAATATCGTTCCTGTAATTCCGATAAACAATCCTTGGTAGCAAAAGCATGCCGCTACTTGCCGCGGCGTCGCGCCCATCGCCGCGAACAATCCAATCTCTCGCGTCTTGCGAATTACAAATATCAACAGGGACGACATGATCGAAAACGAGGCCACTATAACGATGATGAATAACAGGAAAAACATCATCCGCTTCTCCAATTGCACGACTGACAGAAAATCTCCATGGGTATCCATCCAAGTACGCGCGAAAAAAGGCCGACCTAACGCGTCTGAAATAGACCTGCTTTCCGGCTCGATTTCGTAGCCTTCATTCAGTTCGACTCGAACTCCATGCGCTCCTTCACCCAAATTGTAAAGGTCCTGCATCAGGCGCAATGTACAGATCACTGTGTTCTCATCGGCTCTTTGCCATCCCGTTTGAAAGATACCCGCAACACGCACGCTCCTGGGCAAAAGCATATCCTTTCCGTCGCTTTCCAGTAGCTTCAGCATCATCAAAGGCGTATACATCTCGACTTCGCCACCTACGTAAAGCTGCAACTGGTCCGCTAATCCGGAAGACACCAGAATAGAATCATCATCGAAATCGTCCATATTACCGGCGAGAAGATACTCTTCGTATTTGCCTAGCTCCTCATCTGAACGCACATCGATCCCCTCCACCATTGGCGCGAGCGGCTTGTTTTTATGCAATAGCATGACCAATCCATGCGCATAGGGCACTGCACTCTCCACGCTTTCCATCGATTTCAGTCGCTCCGACAGGTCTTCAGTGTTGTAAATCAAATCGCCCGTCACTATACGTAGATCGCCATAGGTATCCGCAATACGAGTACGTATCTCATGGCCGAATCCGTTGAAAACGCTAATCACAACCATCAATACCGCTTCTCCGAGAACGACTCCGGTGACCGACATTAAAGTGTATACCGGAAATCGTTTCCCTTGCGGGAAAAGATGCCGCAGAGCGATGTACAAGTACCAGGGCATCGGATTGAATTATGAGTTAGAAATAATGAATTGTGATTGTTAGAGCAACCTAAGCCTGCATTCAGGACCGCAGTTGCGGATAGAGAATGACATCGCGGATACCGTCCGCTTCTGTCAGGAGAATCGCGAGACGATCGATCCCCACGCCCATTCCGCCCGCGGGAGGCATTCCGTATTCGAGCGTTTCCAGAAAGTCTTCGTCGATGTTCTGGATCTCCTCGCCCGCTTGCTTCGCGAACATTTCGCGTTGCACGTCGGGATCATTTTGCTCTGAATAAGCGGGAGCGATCTCCATTCCACCAATACATAATTCGAACACGTCGATCGTGCTCGGATCGTCCTGCGTAATCTTCGCTAGCGGACAAAGCTCTTTCGGCAGGTGCGTCACGAAGGTCGGCTGAATGATGTTCGGTTCGATGAGCTTTCCGAAAACTTCGTTGGATATTTCGTAGTCTTCCCAATCCTCCTTCACGTCGAGCTTGAGGGCGCGGACCTTTTCAAGCTTTGCCTCCTTCGATAGCTCGAACCAATTCGGATCTTCCATTTTCTCGCAAACGAGATCCTTGTATTTCGCCTCGCGCCACTCGCCCATGAAATCGATCACCTCGCCGTCGGGCATCTTGATTTCGTCTTTCTTGAGCACGTCCTTCACGAGATAGCGGATGAGGCTTTGGATCAGCTCCATCATGCCACGATAATCTGAATACGCCTCGTAAAGTTCTAGCATGGTGAACTCCGGATTGTGGCGACGGGAAACGCCTTCGTTTCGGAAGTTGCGGCCAATCTCGTAGACGCGATCAAATCCGCCCACCAGTAGACGCTTCAAATAAAGCTCCAGCGAAATACGCAGGACGAAGTCGCGATCAAGCGTATTGTGGTGGGTCACGAACGGACGCGCCGCCGCCCCGCCAGCGATGTTCTGAAACACGGGTGTCTCGACTTCGAGAAAGTTGCGCTCTTCGAGAAATCGACGGATCCCGCTGACGATGCGGCTTCTATTAAAGAAGCGCTCTCGCGATTCGAGATTCATGATGAGGTCGAGATGCCTCTGGCGGATCCGCTGCTCCTGGTCCGTCAGTCCGTGGAATTTCTCCGGCAGCGGACGCAGCGCCTTCGACACCATCTCGTAGCGGACCGCCCGGACCGTGACTTCGCCGGTCTTGGTTTTAAAGAGCATTCCCTCCACGCCAATCATGTCGCCCGTGTCGAGTTTCTTGAAATTAGCGTATGCCTCCTCGCCCAGCGCGTCGATGCGGACGTAGGCCTGGATCACGCCACTTTGGTCCTGGATCTTCACGAACTGGGCCTTGCCCATCTTGCGGATAAACTTCAGCCGACCCGCCATACTGACCGTCGGCTGATCCTCATCCTCAGCGCCCTCGACATAGGCGGCCACCGCCGTTTTCGCCGTGTGAGTGGGACAAAACGAGGAGCGGTACGGATCGACACCGTTTGCGCGCATGTCCTCAAGCTTTTGCCGGCGCACCGCCAGTTGATCGTGTGAAATATCGGAAAGATTCGAACTCATGGTTGAAAATCAAATGTTTAAGGCGACTTGAGATAAAAAAATCAAAGCCTTTCGCTAGCAAATCCGCGCGGCGAGAATCGGATAGTCATTTTATAACCACAGATTACCTATTGCAGCATAGCCACAACCAAAACGAGAATTTGTTTTAAACCACTGAGGACACTGATTTACACTGATGATGTTGGGCTTCGTGATTGGGATAGAGGATAACTTATTGAGGGGTGAGGAACTGGGTTCGAGGGGCGTTTTTTGGACGAGCATCAGTGTTCATCGGTGTCCTCAGTGGTTCTAAGAACCTTTGAAGATCATTGGTTTATCGAATTTCTGTTTAGAAACCTTGTCTAAATAACAAGATTCTGACGGATGGTAGTACAGAGAATGCAGATGGATTTTCAGAATCTGAATCAAAACCCTCAACCTAATCATCTGCGCTCTCGGTGAAATCTGTGGTTTGTTCCAACTCCAGACAGCGATTTGGGAGTTGTGTTTTCGAAAAGATTGAAAAGCGTCACGACATGAAATCCCGAAAGCCAGGTTGGCTTCGAGCCAAGCTTCCCAATGGCGCCGGCTACAGCGCCGTCCGCAAGATGGTGGACGACAATCAGCTGCACACCGTTTGCCAAAGCGCCCAGTGCCCCAACATGGGCGAATGCTGGTCTCGCGGAACGGCGACCGTGATGATTCTCGGGAACATCTGCACGCGGTCCTGCAATTTCTGCGCGATCCAGACCGGTCGCCCCACTGAGCTCGATCTCGGCGAACCGGCCCGCGTGGCCGACGCCGTCGCCAAGATGGGGCTTCGCCACTGCGTCATCACTTCCGTCACACGCGACGAGCTCCCCGACGGCGGCGCCGCGGTTTGGGCCGCCACGATCCGGGCCATTCGCCACCGCAACCCCGGCACGGCGATCGAAGTCCTCACCCCCGACTTCAAGGGAAACCTCGACCAGGTCGACACCGTCCTCGAAGCCGAGCCCGATATTTTCAATCACAACGTCGAAACAGTTGAGCGCCTTCAGAAGCCCGTGCGCGTCCAGGCCAAGTACGATCGATCGCTCAAAGTCCTCCGGCACGCCGCCGACCAGGGCCACGTGACGAAATCCGGCATCATGCTCGGCCTTGGCGAAACCGAGCCCGAGATCGCCGCGACGCTTCGCGACATGAGAGCGGCCGGCGTCAAGATCGTCACCCTCGGCCAGTACCTCCAGCCCTCCGCCCGGCACCTGCCCGTCGATCGCTGGGTCACTCCCGAAGAATTCGCCGAGTGGAAACGCTTCGGCATGGAGATCGGCTTCGAATTCATCGAATCCGGTCCGCTTGTTCGCTCCTCGTACCACGCCGACGAGCAATCGGCCGCGTTCACCGGCATCGACGAGCTCCGGCGGACTTCCGCCTAAACACAGTTTACACATGGAAAAGACGATCCTCTCGAATCTCGAACGCCTTGGCCTTGAGCTGCCGGAACCGCCCGCCGCCAAAGGGAATTACCTTCCTTACGTATTAAGCGGAACCCTGGTCTATCTGTCGGGAACTCTTCCAACCGTCGGCTCCGAATTGAAGTTCAGCGGCAAGGTCGGCGACACCCAGACGATCGAGTCGGGATATGAAGCCGCCGCCCTGTGCGTCGTCAACACTCTCGCCAATCTTAAGGAGGCCAGCGACCAGTTTCGCAGGCTCAGCCGGATCGTCCACCTCGCAGGCTTCGTCAACGGAGTGGACGGATTTCCCGATAGCCCGAAAGTGATCAACGGCGCCTCGGACCTGCTTGTGAAAATACTAGGCGACGCCGGAAGACATTCGAGAGCAGCAGTTTCCGTCAATGGCCTCCCCCTGAACGCCACCGTCGAGATCCAGCTCGTGGCTGAACTTTCAGCGAACTAAACCTCCTTAGAATCGCTCCAAGTATTACAATTGTAATCTTATTCGTTTGACAGCGGTGCTGCTTTACGCGTATTGCTGGATCATGCGACAGTTTACGAATTTACCGTAAGACTGCAGGACACATTGTATTCAAAAGCTGAATGCTTACTTCTTGCCACCCACCAAGCCCATTAATAGCCAAGTACCCTTAAGCAATCCAATGATAACTCGGAAGCCAGGCGTCCCACACTAAGAAATCCTCCTCCAGAAACGTCAAAAACGATTTAAATCCTTGCAGTCCCCGCAAATCCCGCACTTTTCTTTCAACCTTTCCCAATTCCCGCTGAACGTTTTTATCTCCCTTTGATACTCGACCATACAGCCCCCCTTTCATCCCTGCTCACCCAAAGCTCTGCAAACGATGCATACGGCCATCGCGAATGGACCGATTGTCTTGCATACCCATGCAATCCACTCGTTTCGCAGATTAGAGCAAGGCTGACCGCTCGATCCCTTTCAACCTGACAACCTTCGGACAAGACCGTATAGCCGACGCAGATAACTCTACTCACGCGTCCCTCGCTCGAATCCGCATCAAAACCTTACGATAAACGACAATAAAATGATGACTAAGATCAAAGTGTTAACATTGATAGCGGCAGGGATCGCCCTCGTGAGTCCCAACGCGCTAATATCAGCCCCGGAACTGGCAAAAACTCGCTCCACTTTAAAGGATTGGGTTGAACTAAAGAAGCTCGTCTCTGAAGAGAGCGGCCAATGGAGGGTTGAGAAGGTGACCCTGGAAGAGTCCATCGATTTGCTCACGAAGGAAATCGAAAAGCTCGACGAGCAAATCACGAACATGCAAGAGGAGGCCGACGCCGCTCAGCTAGAGCGTCAGTCGCTCAACAACGAGGAAGACAGCCTCAAGGCGTCTGCCGCTGTAGTAAAAGAAGTCGTGAGCGAACTCGAATCCGAAGTGATCCAACTCGTGAACTATTTCCCCGACTCGCTTAAGAAGCAGCTCAAGGTACTCACCGAGCGCATTCCGAAGAACGCTAGGGCCGCCAACACCCTCGGCCTCTCGGTACGCATCCAAAACGTCATCGGTATCCTAATCTTAGTCGAGAAATTCAACAAACAGATCTCCGTCGAAGAGACGATGCAGCGAATCGGCGACGCCGACGTAGCGGTCAAGACGATCTACATCGGCCTGGCAGTCGGCTACTACGTCGACGGCACCCACAGTGTGGCAGGAGTCCTTCGTCCAACTAAGGATGGATGGGTCAAAGAAGCCCACGACGATCTAGCCGAGCAAATCGCAATTGCGATTGGAGTTTACGAGCGCGAAGAAACCGCCCAATTCATCAACCTGCCAGTGGACGTCGTCAACTGATCCGGCAAGAAACTTACAACTGAACTTTAATTTCAATGCACATGAAAGCGGTTAAAATACTTACCATAGGACTGGCCCTCGCGAGCAGTCTTTCGCTCTTCTCCCAAACGACATTCGATCAAGTCGCCGGAGAAGCCAAGAAGGCCCTCCTCGACGCCGAGAAGGAGCTATCCACTCTTCGCTCCCGAATCGCCGACGAGAAGATCCCAATCTCCAAAACGCTCACTCAGCTCGAAAGCCAGGTGCAAGAGAAACGCTCCGAACACGAGCAGGTCGTCAGCGCCGCGGAAAACCGTGAAGTCGGTTTGAGCACGCTCCAGGATCGAGTCGCAAAGCAACGCGACCAGAACATCTACTTGAAGAACCTGATGTCCAGCTACATCAAGCAATTCAGCACTCGCATCGACGAATCCGAATTGCAAGAGCATGAAGAGCTCATCAACACCGCGGAAAACATTCTCGAAAGCACTTCGGTTCCCGATTCAGAGAAATTCGCCACGCAGATCAAAGTGCTTCAAGCATCGATCAACCGCGTGAAGAACATCATCGGCGGCTACCATTTTAGCGGCCGAGCGCTGGGCGAAAACGACCGAGCGGTCGATGGCAACTTCGTTCTCGTGGGTCCCTTCGCCTTCTTTGGCGACGGCGACGCCAACGTAGGCTTCTCCAAGGGCCGACCGAACGCCTCCTTCCCTCTCGTTCAAAACGAAGGGGTTACCCCCGAAATCATCGCTTCGATTAACGTGGTAACCGAATCCGGCGAAGGCATGTTGCCGATCGACGCTACCGAAGGCGACGCCTTCAGGCTGGCCGAGCTAGAGGAAGGGCTTCTAGAGCACGCCCTTAAAGGAGGAAAGGTGATCTACTTTATTGTCACTCTCGCATTTTCCGCGCTTTTGATCGCCATATTCAAGTTCTTCGAGATCAATTCGGTCAAGCGTCCTAAGGCCGGCTCGCTACAGCAGATTCTCGACAACCTGAATGCCGGCAAGAAGCAAGAGGCTCTGGAAATCGCCAATTCAGTGGACGGGCCATTCGGCGACCTACTGGTAGCCGGCGTAGAACACCACGACCAAGAGAAGGAGCTTCTCGAAGAAATCCTTTACGAGCGACTTCTCGCCGCCCAGCCCAAGCTTGAACGCTTCCTAGCCTTCATCGCCTTGACCGCTGCGGCTGCGCCTCTCCTCGGTCTGCTAGGAACGGTCACGGGTATGATTAGTACTTTCAAGTTGATCACAGTTTTCGGCACCGGAGACGCGGCCTCCCTGTCTGGCGGTATTTCCGAAGCTTTGATTACCACTGAGTTCGGCCTTTATGTGGCGATTCCGTCGCTTCTCGCTCAAGCGCTTCTAACTCGTATGGCAAAAGGAAGGCTTGGTGAAATGGAGCAATCTTCAGTGGCTTTCGTTAACGGACTGAGCAAAAAAGGCTAACCCGCTGATAGGGAACATTGGAACGACCTTATATCTATTAGAGATACAATGACCGATATTCGATC
>JAJFLS010000742.1 GCA_021772595.1 Opitutales bacterium | reverse complement strand
GACAAACCGGAAGGTCCCTACATAAAGTATGCGGCCAACCCCATCATTGACGGCGGACACGAAGTCCTGGTTTGGCCTTATGGTAGAGGTGTGGTTGCCATGCTCAACATTGGACCGGAGGGCATCGCCAAAACCTTGCAGTACGCCGAAGACGGAATCAGCTTCAGCAAGCTGGCCGACCTGGAATCCGTGCCTTCGGCTGCCAGCGCCTATCGTCCGGAAGCCTTTACCGAATCCGGTCAGGGCAAGATGATCGAATGGGGATTGTCCATTGGAAGTCAGCCAGACTCCCTTCCCTTTCTTGAGCGGTTCGATCGCCGCTGATAGCCGAAGCCTCAGTCGCCCGCTCTACTCGCGGCGTCGATAGCAGTTGGAAACAGTACCGCGTTCTCCAGGTGGATATGGCGATGCAGGTCTTCTTCCAAATCTTGCAGTCCGGCAAACAGGGCTCGGTAGGTGTTGCAGGCTTCGGCAGGGGCTTGAAAGCCATTGCTCAATTTCCGCATGCGGGCGAGCGCGCTACCCACTTCTTCATGTTCATGCATC
Organism: Opitutales bacterium; assembly: GCA_021772595.1. Lineage (GTDB taxonomy): Bacteria > Verrucomicrobiota > Verrucomicrobiia > Opitutales > Opitutaceae > Pelagisphaera. The sequence continues at coordinate 13,122 of JAJFLS010000742.1, read as the reverse complement.
ATGCAAGAGATCGGTCCGTCGAGCGCCATGGCTGGCTGCTCGCCCTGACTCATTGCCACGATGGCGGGGAAAAGAATCTGTTCCTCTTTCATCATATGGCTGGTGAGCTCAGATTCAGCTTCGACGAAAACATTGAAAATTTCCACCAGAGAGCTCGTGTGTCCGCCGTGCACCTGCGCTACGCGCTGGGCCATGGCGTGCAGGCGCGGTAGTTCGCTACGCAGAAAGCCGTGATGCTGTTCGACGATATAGCCAACCAGCTCTGCCGGGGGCAGGTCTGCAGGATTGTTCGACGGCGCGGCGGAATCGACCGCCTCGGCTTCGAGTTGCTCGATGACGTCCCCAACTGCGATGCTTTTGAGGGAGCAGGCCTCGCTCAAGGTCCGGCTGCCCTGGCAGCAGAAGTCGATATTGAAGGATTGAAACACGCGGGATCGTCCGGGGCGCTCGGCGACGAGTTCGCCAACTGTGCGGTCCATTAACGGAGTTCCTGCTGGGGAAAAGATATTCGAATTATGGCTCATATCGCTTGTGGTCATTTAGCGCTGATCGCGCGAAAACCCGATCACTCTGCCATAGGAAAGCAGTCTTGGGTATGACGTAGATCAAGGGTTGGCGCGATTTCCCACGAATGGGCGAAGGTGAAAGGGCGAGCTTCAGTAGGTGGAATGGCGATTGTCGACTATTCGATCTCTTCGAGGAGGAGGGCGTCGGTGTAGTGGTTGGCGAATGAGGGGACTTGGTTGAGTTCGATGGTTTGGCAATTCTGGCAGAGGGTTTCAATTTCTTTGGTGAAATCGGCTTGGAGCGATAGAGACGCTCCGCCGAGCGCGGAGTTGCCGATGGTGTCGACTCGTTCCAGAGGCGTGGGGGGCAGAAGCCCGATCCGTATCGCGTGGGCGGGATTGAGGTGGTAGCCGAACCCGCCTGCGACGAAGACGGTTTGCAGGTCGGATGCGTCGAGTCCCGCCATTTCGAGGAGGGCCTGCACTCCGGCTCCGAGCGCGGCTTTGGCTTGAAGGAGCTCGGCCACGTCTGGTTCGCTGATCCAGATGTCATCGCCGAATCGGACGATGCGTTCGGTGTCGCCATCGACGCCGTGCTCGGTAACATCGGGATGCCCGTGGGCAAAACGTCCGAAGGGATTGAGCAACCCTGTGTCCAGACCCAGAGCCAGGAAATCGATGTAGGCGGCTCCGGAAATTCCTTTTGCTTCGCCGTTTGAGCCTGCGCAGAGTTCATAGCTCCAATGGTTGTTGCGGCGTTGAATGCTGGATACAACGCCGGCTCTGGCGCTTGCTCCGCAGGAGAGTCGCCCGCCTTCGAAGGCGGGTCCGGCTGCGGTTGCGGTGGCTAAATAGCCGCCATCGTGTTTCAGGATGATTTCTCCATTCGTGCCGTAGTCGATTAACAGCATTGGCGCTTCTGCTTCTAGCATACCTGAGGCGAGCGCCCCTGCGACAACGTCGGCGCCGACGAAGGGGCCGAGCCCTGGCAGGAGTGTGATCGGCAATCTGGGTCTAAGGCCAATCTCCATGGCCTGCACTTCGCGTGTCTCTAGAAATTCGGGACGGAAGGGGTATTTACTCAAGCCCTCCAGGCTGCATCCGACGAGCGTGTGGAGCATGATCGGATTGCCGGCAGCGGTTGCCTGGGCGATCGAATCTTCCGGACAGTTCGCCTGGCGGCAGAGTTTTCGAATCAGCGTCGTAAGGCCTTGGTCTACCAGGGATCTCTGCAGCTTTTTCAGTCCGGAAGGTTTGTCCAGGGAGTAGCTGATTCGCGAGAGGACATCGTCGCCGTATTTGCGTTGTGGATTCGCGATCGAATCGTCGGCGAGACATTGGCCAGTGGATAGATCCCAAAGAGCGCCGGCCAGCGTGGTGGTTCCGATGTCGAGCGCGAGGGCTACGCCATGGGCTCCTTTGGGGGCGGGTGGCACTTCCAAGCGGATGTCGAAACAGCTTACTCCGTAAATGGTATGGTCGTGCCAGGAGCTGTGTGGGATCTCGATATTGAGCGGTCCATCGGGTAGGTCTTCGACGGGTGTTTCGCAAGCGCGAAGGGATCGCGTGTCGTTCGCGTCCTTGCAGGTGATTTGGCAGCCGCGGCAAAGTCCGCGTCCGCCGCAGCGCATGTTCAGGCCGTAGCCTTTTTCCTCGAACAAATCGGCGACTGTTTTAGCGGCATCGCTCGTATTCAGTTTGACTGATACATTCGTTTCGTCAGGCAGGTGGATGGTGGCTGAACGGGTTTTCACGACGGCTCGGAGACCAGTTCGGATTGGTTGTTGAGGGCGATGGAATGTCCGGGTGGAACTGTAAGGTAGCGCGTGTCGTCCCAGTTTCGGTTGAGCAGGTCCTGAAGCATGGTTGCATCGCCTTGCAGTCGCCGGAATTGCCAGCCCAAGTGTTTTGCGCAGTCCTTGCAGTAGGTTTCCGCGTCGGCGTTTTGGGTCAGATCCACGTAGGCGGCGCAGCTGTGATGGGCAAAGGTTTCGGCGTCGGCTTCGACGAGATCGTCGACCATTTCGTCGTCGTCGGGATAGCGGGCGCTATAAACTTCGCGGATGTGCGCTTCGCGATCCGGCCCGGGTACTCGCTTTCCACGCACCCAGCCGGGCGAGTAGAAATAGGTGCCGGGATTTTCCTTTAGGATCTCATTGTGCGGGGCCGTTCCGCCGAGGAGTATGGAGATGCAGTCGTGGGCTCTGGGGAGGATCAAGGGACATCGAATCGCATGTACTCCCAGCAGCCCATTGCCGCAGAGTCCGTAGGCGAGAAGGACGGTTTCGATCGCCGGATCCACTTCCAGTCGCGCGATCGCGGCTTGGACTTCCGAGCGCAGATTGTCTGGCTGGTCATGGAGCCCCATCTCCAGATACTCGATACGGTGCCACGGCGGCGTCTCTCCCCCGAATGTTGTGAGTTCCTCTTTGAAAACATCGCATGCGAGCAAGGCGTATTTGGTATTTTGCGACATGGGTGTGTTCGTGTAGCGATGGGACTGCTATCAGCATTTCCTAAGCCTGGGTTTGCACAAGGCTTTAATGTTTGCTTTTGGCGTGCCGGAGGGGATTTCGCAGCCAGCGTTGACGACGAAGTTCGGCCCCGCCTCGCTCATGCTTTTTTCAAGTTTAGCGGCGACGGTCGATGGTGTCCCATAGAGCAGGTCGTTGACGGGATCGAGATTGCCCCCGAGTACGACCGATGGCGGCAAGGCGGCTCGCGCTTTGGGCAAATCAACCATGTGATCGCAATCTAGTAGATCGATCGGCAATTCGCGCAGCTTGGGCCACAGGTGCTCGGTTTGCCCGCAAATATGCAAGCGCGTTTTCCCTCCGATTGCTTTGATCGAATCCATCAAGCGCTTTTGGCGGGGCCAAATAAGCTCGTTGTAGACCATTGGGGAGATTTGGCTGCAAATCGCGTCGCCGATGCCGATCGTGTCGGCGCCGCTATTGATTTGGATACGAGCGAAGCGAATGGCGGTATCTGCGCAAATGTCCAACAGGCACGCGGAATACTCGGGCTCGTCGATAAGATCCATGAGGAAATCGCTGAGGCCTCGCAAGTCGCCTGCCAACGCTGCGGGACCTTCGACCCATCCCATGATGCTGTAGCGGTCTCCGGTGAGCTCCTTGTAGAGACGGACGGCATCGATTCGGTCTTGCATGCGTGGAGCTTGCTCCGGGTCTGGCAGGCTGATGGCTTGGAGCTCCTCGACCTCATCGATGTCGGCGAATGGGGGACGAACGCATTCGGGTACTCCGTTCTCATGATATATAATTTCCGCGCCGAAGCCCTGGGTCTCGCGGTAGGGGTCGGATATGGTACTGAGCTGGTCGAAACCAAAGTCTTCCGCACAAGCGATATTCGCGTGGACCAGGGTACGGTAGTCGGATGCGAAGGTCCCGTAGTTGCTGCCGATGTATTCAGCGGCATATTGCATCACAATCGGAATGCGTGGATAGAAGTCGATTGGCTCACCTGCGAGTAGAGCGTTAACGCGTTCTTTGGGCGTCAAACTATTTGTCTCCGTTGAATTCGTGGACGGCGTCGATCATGGCGATGACGTTTTCCACGGGCGTGCGGGCCTGCACGTTGTGAATCGAGTTGAAGACGAAGCCGCCGCCCGGCGCGAAGATCTCGCAACGGGAAAGCACTTCTTTGCGCACTTCTTCCGGAGTGCCGAAGGGGAGGGTTTGCTGGGTGTTCACTCCGCCGCCCCAGAAGGTGATGCGGTCGCCGTATTTGGCTTTGAGGCCTTCTGGCGCCATGCCGTCGGCGGAGCATTGAACGGGATTGAGGATGTCGAAGCCGCAATCGATGAAGGTTTCGACGAGCGGCTCGATCGCGCCGCAAGAGTGTTTAAACGTGCGCCAGTTGGTGTTCTGGTGAATCCATTCGTTGATCTGTTTGTAACGGGGGAGCCAAATGTCTCGCATCTGAGGGACGCCGCAAAAGAGGGAGGTTTGCGTGCCGAAGTCGGTGCCGCAGACAACGACGACATCGATGACATCGCCGGCGATCTTGGCGACTTTCGCCATGTTTTCGAGAGCGATTTCCACTTGCCGATCGAAAATGCTGGCTAGGAATTCCGGTTCGTCCGCGGAGAGCATATACCAGTCGGCGACGCCGCGAACGCCTTTAGGTTTTTTGAGGAACGGTGCCGGTACCAGGGCGATATCTCCGAGGCAAGTGCCGCTCAAGGGAGCTGTGATGGCCCGTTCGCAACCGCGCCATTTCTCGGCTTGTTCGGTCCAGTGAGCTTCCTCTTCTTGCGACATTGGACCGAATTCCTCGAGATTGTCTTCCAGCTTGAGTTCGTCTTCGTCGAAGTCGGGATCGATGCGTTCGATGCTGTCGAAGAAATAGCTGGTTTTCGGCATGCGCCCGGAGGCGGGAGCGTCGGTGTCGCCTTCTGGGTAGATGTAGATATTGCCCGCGTTGTCGGTCGTGGTGTTGAAGCGCTCGGCGACGAGCAGCTCTTGACCCCAGGGGGCGGTCCAGGGCTTCCAGTTTTCGTTTGGAAATCCGAAAATGGTGCCGTGCGAGAAGATCGCTTGGGCATCGATTCGCATTGCGTCGAGGAGGTCTCCTTCGACCTCGCCGAGCATTTGGTAGGGTTCGCAAATTTTGACCGGGCGTTTTTCGAGTTTGTAGTGATCGCGCAGTTTTTCCACGACGCTGCAATGGATGCCGGTGATTCCGCTGCTCCCGAAATCGATCGGGAGCTTGTCGGGCTCCTGGTGGTCGATGGCGGCGCGGATGCGTTGTTTTGGGGTCATGCGTTGGCCGGCTCGTATTCCTTCACGGTATCGATCATCGCGATGATGTTTTCGACGGGGTTTCCGGCTTGGATGTTGTGGCAGGAGCAGGGGATGTAGCCGCCGTTGGCGCCGAGGGTTTCGAGGCAGGCGAGCGTTTCTTTCCGGACATCGTCGACCGTGCCGAATGGGAGCACTTTCTGGTTTTCGATTCCCCCGTGAAACACGACTTGGCCGCCGAAATCCTCATTGAGCGCGTCGCACTCCATGCCTGGGCAGACGTGCTGGATGGGATTGAGAATGTCGATGCCTGCTTCGATCAGATGGGGCACGAAGTTGCGGGCGGCTCCGTCGGTATGGAAGAGAACCTTCTTGCCGTGGGCATGGCTCAGGTCGCACCAACGTTTTAGCCGGGGCTTGAGATGCCGTTCGTAGGCGGGGATCGACATAAGCTGGCTTTCTTGCGTGCCCATGTCGTCGGCGAGAAAGACGATGTCGAGCTGATCGCCGAATTCCTTGATGTAGCGTTCGAGTATCGCTGTCTGTATATTCTCGATACGATCCAAAGCGGCGTCGAGAAATTCTGGCTCGGCAATCACGTCCATCAGCGCGTTTTCCATTCCTCGCATGTGGCAGTAGATCTCGAAGTGCGACATCCAGGGACCGAGGGTTGGGAAGTTGAACTGGCGGGCTCTCTCTGCCGATTTCTTAACTGCGGCGTAGTCGAATTTGTCCGGATCGGGCCAATACGCGTATTCGTCGAGCTCCTCGATTTCCTCGTAGTCAGAGAGCGGTCCTTTCCCGAATTCGTGGTAGGTTGCTTGGCCGGAGTGTATTCGCCTAGTCGGCACACCCCAGGTATCGTGTCCTTCGTCTTCGGTCGCTCCGGGGCGTTTGTCTTGATAGTCGGGTAAAAGCCAGACGATTTTATCGATGCCGAGTTTCCGGTAGAGTTCGAGCGTGTCGTCTTCGCCGGCGTATTGCTTGAGCGAGTCGAGTACTTCGGCGGTGTGCCAAATGTCGATCGGGACGCGGTCGACGGGTTCGCGGTTGATGGTATTGAAAATTCTTTCGTGCGGTGTCATGAATTCTTGTATGCGCGTCTGCTTACTGGGCGTTGGCGCAGAGTTTTTGGGCGAGCTCGACGGCGCTGGCGGCATCGGCGGAGTAGCCGTCGGCTCCGATTTGGTCGGCAAAGTCCGGAGTGATTGGGGCACCGCCGACTATGATTTTGATCGGGGGTTCGATTCGGGAAAGATCGCAGACGATGCTTTCCATCGCCGGCATGGTTGTTGTCAGCAGCGCGGAGAGGGCGACCAGGTCAGGCTTGTGCTCGGCGACGGCGTTGGCGAAGGCCTCGGCAGAGACGTTGACGCCTAGGTCGATGACTTTGAAATTGGCGCCCTTGAGCATCATCATCACGAGATTTTTGCCGATGTCGTGAAGATCGCCCTCGACCGTGCCGATGACGATGGAAAACTCTGGCTCGATCCCCGAGGCGATGAGCACGGGCTCGAGGAGGTCCATGCTCTTCTGCATGGCTCGGGCGGCGACCAGAACTTCCGGCACGAAAATCGTATTGGCTTTAAATCGCACGCCGACGTCGTTCATGCCTTCGGTGAGGGCATCGAGCACGCTTTGCGGAGGTAGCCCTGCTTCTAGCGCTGCTGCTGTCGCGGCACGCGCGTCTTTACGTTTTCCGGCTTTTATCGCTGTGGTTAATTGGTTCAGTGATTCGTTCATGATCGGATCGTTGTGATGGAGCGCGTTCGTATGGTTAAAGGGGGAATTAGATATATAGGAATCTCTTGAATTGTTAAGCTGTCTTTTCGTTTTACCGTCATTTGTTGGCTTAATTCTAGAAACCGTCGGAGCTGGCTTCGCTTGAGTTGAGAATTTGGTCGTCGAAAATGACGGTTTTTTCCTTTCTGAGGGCGGCGACGCTTTTCAGGGGATCGTGCTTGGTTAGGATGAAGCGGGATTTTTGCCCGGGCGCGAGTCGTCCGAAATCCGGATTGTTCAGGAGGGTCTGGGCGTTGCCGCCGGAGCTGGCGTTGATCACTTGGAGGGTGGGCATGCCTACGTTTTCCAGGAGCTCCATTTCGTAGAAAAGCCCTTCCGCGTGGCCCACGCCGCAGGAGCCCGCGTCGCTGCCGACTAAGACTCGAACGCCCAGGGCGAGCGCTTTTTGCAGGCTCTTAGCGTGGTTATCGAGAATGATCTGCAGGTTGTCGCGTTCCAAATCTCCCCAGCCCATGACGTCGGCGTGATCGACTTGTTTTTGGACGGGCGCGAAGGTCGGTACCCAGGTGGTGTCCAGGTCCCGCATGCGTTGCAGTTGTTCCTCGGTGATGAAAAATCCGTGCTCGATGGTGTCGACCCCCCCCTCGATGGCGACGCCGATCCCGGCGGAGCCTGAGGCGTGGGCCATGACGCGCTTGCTGCGCTGATGAGCTGCCGAGGTGAGTGACTGAACCTCTTCGATGGTGAATTGCGGTTTGGCGACGACGGCGGCTTTGGCGAAGTTGATGATCCCGGTTGGCACGATTTTGATGTGATCCGCGCCGCGAGCGATCCGGTCGTCCACCACCTGCTCGGCGGTTTCGAAGTTCTCGAAGGGCTCGCAGAAAAACTTGCCGTAGCGTTTGATGCGATTGATCCCGGGGCCGGGGCTGAAAACTTGGGCAAAGGGTTCCGAAGATTTGCGCTGGCTGAGGCTCAGGCCGATGCCGTCTTTGTCTCCTCCGTCACGCATGGCGATGATTCCGTGGGCAAGGAGTTGGCGGCACCGGCGCTCGGAGGCTTGAAGCAGCGCGTCCGCGTCTTGGCTTTGATAGGCTTTGCGTTTTTCGAAATCGAGTTCCGCGCCTTCAAGAAATATATGCGTGTGCCCGTCAGTGAGTCCGGGAAGCGCTGTATGGTTCTCCAGGATACAATCCGGGGCGGACTGGCCGGGTTTCAGGAGATCGACTGGCGGCGTTTGATCGTTTGCTCCGACGAAGAGGATTTTGTACTGGTCGTAGACGAGATGGGCGTTTTTCAGCGGTGCGGATTTTCCGTCGATAAGCTGGCCGACTTGTATCCAGATTGTCTGGTCGGGGCTGAGCTGTTTAAGGGAGTCGATGGTTGTGGGCATGGAGGGAGGGTTCATTCGTCGTCGGCCCAGAGCTCCATGAGTTCGTCGATTTGGCGGAATCCGGCGTCTTCTTTGGACTCGCCTTCAAGGGGGCGTCCTTCTTTGAGAATCGTTTTGAGTTGCTGCACGAGTGTCTCGTCCGGAGCCATCGGCTCGGTGTTTTTTTCCGGATTGGCCAGGACCCAGTCCATGCCCGCCTTGGTGGCTAGGGCGAGGAAAGCGCGTTCTAGCGGAATCCGCAGGTGTTGAGGTGTGCCAATGGAGAAGTTCGAAAGTCCGACCGAGATGTGAACGCCTTCGAGTGCGGGATCGGCACGAATCGCGCGGATAGAATCGAGGCATAGATTGATGATGCCCTGGGTGTCGGAGGCGATCGGGGCGAGGCCCGGATCGACGATGATGCGGTCGTTCTCGATACCGGCTTCGTTGAGCATTCCGACATAGTGTCGGGTTACGCCGACCACGTCGTCGACGGATTCGGCGGCGCCGATGCGGCCGTCGGCTTTGAAGCATTCCGAGGCCATCACGATGATGTTCATCTGATGCTCCGCCGCGATCGCGATCATGCCGTCCACGTCTTGCCGGGACACCGAGATCGAGTTCAGGATGGGGCGGCCGTCGCACTTGCTCCGGTCGTAGTGCTTGACGGCTTCGGTGTGAAAATCGAGGTGAGGATTGTCGAAACTGATTGGAGCACGGGTGACTTCTTGAATCGCGGGGATGAGCGTCGGCAGGAACTCCAGCATCTCCTCGAGTTTGACCGACAGCTTTTGGGTGCCGTCCGTATTCAGGGTGAGATACGATGCTCCCAGTTCGGTTTGGAGCTGGGCCAAATGCTTGTAGCCTTCGACGTCGCGATTCTTCCACGCTTTGCGGGCGCGGCCATACGAATTGTTCATCAGCTCGCCGATGACGGTGACTTTGTTTTCCATGTTAATTGGGACTAGCTGGAAAACCTACCGGAATCGGCGCGTCAGTGATTGGATAAACGACTGATCGTATTGGATATTCGGCTGAAAATAGGTGCAGCGCTACGAGGGAGCGTCGAGTTAAGCCAAATTCGACTATTCGCCGATTGTAGGAGCCTGCTTGCAGGCGATTGCCTGCGGAAGAATCGCCTGCAAGCAGGCTCCTACATTGGGAGAAACTGTCTCAAGTTGACTGTTGTGATGCCGCAATTGCGGTGGCGTGAGCGATTTAGCGGGCGCGGCGTTTCCGGTAGTCGCCGGGGGATTGGCTGGTCGCTTTGGAGAAGACGCGGGAGAAATGGGACTGGTCCGAGAATCCGCATTCGAGGGCGATCTCGGAGAGGCTGCGGTTGCTTTGGTTGAGGAGTTGAGCGGCTTTCTCGACGCGGAGTTCGGTGAGGATTTTGCGGAAGCTCTTGCCGGTGTAGGTGCTGAGCAGATGGGCGAAATGGCTGGAGGAGATGCTTACATGGCGAGCGACGTCTTCTCGCTTTATGTTTTCCGCGAGATGCTGGTCCATGTATTCGAAAGCCTTGTTGAAGGAGACGCTATGGGGATGGTCGCGGTTGTTCTGGATTTCGGAGAAGAGCTTTTCGAGAATTCCGGTCAGCCATGCGGCGATCTCTTCGTCGTCTTTCAATGTGGCGAGTTCTGTGATCGATTTGAAATTCAGTCCCAGCGCGTTTTCCGCTTTGCTTCCGGCTTCGACGGCGGCGCGCGACATCATCGCCACGAGTTCGAGCAAATAGCTTTTGAGGAGGTCCTGGCTGGAGGCTCCATAGTTGTAAATCGCGACGAAAATTCGGTTGAGGATTTTTGTCGCTTCTTCGCGCTCGCCTCTGCGTATCGCGTTGAGCAGTGCGGGTTCCTCGTCGGTGTAGATGTCCTGGATGCTGTTGTAGAAGCGTTTCTTAACCAGATGGATTGCCTCGGCCTTTTCCTGTTCCGATTTCGAGAGCGCGTGCGCTTCACGCATTGCGCTTTCGTTGATCAAGTTCTCCTCGACGATCAGTTCCAGAAGTCCTGAGGCGGCTTTGCGAATATGTGTCAGGCCGCTATCGGATGTGGTGTCTTCGTCGAAAGGAATATCGCAAACCGCGACTCCCCCTAGAACCTGATTGTTGAACATCAGGGGCACGCTCCAAAACAGGCTGCCGTTTGACTCGTTGAACTGCATGGTCGTTTCTCCCCAGCGCAAGGTTTCCTGAACGGCTAAGCAGCATTGCTCTTTGGTCAGCGTAGTCTCGCCTTGAACGATTTCGCCCGCTTCGTTGTGGACAAATAGTGAATACGCGAACTTCTTGTGATAGGCGAGCTGAAGGCGCTTGAACGCAGCGGGCGTGCAGACGTACTCGAAGAGCGAGGGTGTGTTCTGTTTTTGCGGCGCGATGATGAAATTAGATCAATCTGCGGCCAGCGGCTTTGCAAATCAAATGCTCGCCCGCTGTCGCCGCGATCCTTGATCGAGGTTCGTCCTATTGAATATTCCCCTATCAGTGATCGCGGCTACAGCCGGATGATGGAAGGGCCATGTGGTTTGCCCGATATCATTCTTGTCGGACCATGCTGGGCGGTCTTCCGTAATTTTTTTTGAAGGCCCGGGAGAATTGAAAAGCATCGGCAAATCCCAGGGATAGAGCGATCGCTTGGATTGTGAGGGAACTCAGTTTCAGTTGGGTATAAGAGTGTTCCAGTTTGCGGCGCATCAGGATTTTGTAGGGGCTGGCCTTGCCGCTTTTCTGAAAAGTCCGGCACAGGTGCTCCCGGGTGATTCCCAGATTTTCCGCGAGCTCCCGGATCGTATGGATCGATTGGAAGTTTCTGTCGATTTCACGAAGAGCTTTTGCGACCAGCGCGTCGTAGTGATGCTTGTGGGATGTTCCTTCAATTGGACTGCTTATTTTTCGTTCCAGAATGGCGATGAGAGATTCCAGATTCGCTGCGGCATCACTATGTTGGGAAGCGCCCTCTTCAAGAATGAGTTCGGACCATTTGGACAATGCTACCGTATCCCTCTCGCTGTAAATACATCCTGGATACAATGAACCTGGATGCGTTTTTCTGGGCTGAGTGTCTCTGCCGAAAACCAAAAAGTATTTTTGCAGTGGATCCTTGTGGCTCGACTGAATGCGGAAGCTTACAGCCGGGCCGGTGCAGAAGCAAAACCCAGCTTTCAGCGTGTGTGTTTTGTTTCCCAGAGACAGTTCTCCCCGTCCCCCGACGATGAGTTCAAGGGTCAAGAAAGGAAAGGTCTCTCTCTGCAGGTCGTAGCGTGGATCGCATTGTTCGAACCCCCCCAGATATTGAAAGTCCTTCTGGGCCTTTTCCTCGGTTAAACAGAAGTATCGCGCCGATGTGATCCTGGACGCCAATTCGACCGGGCTACGTTGGTTTCTGCTGAGTCTCATATCTAAATTTAGATCAATAATTGTTGGGTATGCAAGGTATAGCTATTCTCTCCGGGGGCCTAAATATGAGATACTGTCTATATGATGCAGTATCCCCATTCATTCGATTCTCTCCCTAGAATAGGCATTCGCCCGGCGATCGATGGTCGCTACGGAGGAGTTCGCGAAAGTCTCGAGGATCAGACCATGGGTATGGCTGAGCGGACGGCGAAATTCATTGCGGATAATTTGCGTTATCCTACTGGCGAACCGGTGGAATGCATTGTCGCTCCTTCCTGTATCGGGGGCGTGTCAGAGGCCCGGCAATGCGAGGAGCATTTCAGGGCGGAAAGAGTGGGCGTTTCCCTGACTGTAACTCCGTGTTGGGCTTATGGCTCTGAAACCATGGATATGGATCCTATCCTGCCGAAAGCGGTGTGGGGCTTTAATGGAACTGAACGTCCTGGAGCGGTATATCTGGCTGCCGTATTGGCGGGTCACACGCAGAAAGGGATTCCGGCCTTTGGGATTTACGGGAAAGATGTTCAGGAATCGGATGACGAAAGCATTCCCGAGGATGTGCAGGAGAAATTGCTGAGGTTCTGTCGAGCGGGTCTCGCGGTGGCTATGATGAAGGGGCGCGCTTACCTGTCGATGGGAGGCACCTCGATGGGAATCGCTGGTTCCATGGTTGATCCCGATTTCTGGGAAAAGTATCTGGGTATGCGGGTAGAGAGTGTCGACATGGCCGAATTTGCCGGACGGTTGAAGATGGAATTGTATGACCCGGACGAATACGAGAAAGCCTTAGCCTGGACAAAAGAACATTGTGTCGAAAGCGCGGACTACAACATCCCGTCGGGAAAGCGATCCCGCGAAAGCCTCGATATAGAATGGGAGGACTCGGTAAAGATGTCGCTTGTCGCTCGCGACCTTATGGTCGGCAATCCTCGTTTGAAAGAGATTGGTTATCCGGAACAGGGTGAAGGTCACGGGGCGATTGCAGGCGGTTTTCAAGGGCAACGTAATTGGACGGACTATTTTCCCAACGGCGATTTCTTGGAAGCGATTCTGAATTCGTCCTTCGATTGGAACGGGCGCCGCGCTCCGTATATCGTCGCTACGGAAAACGACGCTCTGAACGGGGCTACGATGTTGCTTGGTCATTTACTCACCAACTCGGCCCAGATTTTCGCGGATTTGCGCACTTACTGGAGTCCCTCGGCGGTGGCCAATGCCTGCGACGGCTACCAGCTGAAGAAACCGGCCGAAGATGGCTTGCTGCACTTGATAAACTCGGGACCCGCCGCGCTGGACGGCACCGGAGAGCAAGAGCGAGACGGCAAAGCTACAATGAAACCG
>JAJFLS010000741.1 GCA_021772595.1 Opitutales bacterium | reverse complement strand
GTATTCATAATTTATGACATATACCTTAACAAGGAAACGCGGCCGTTCGAAATATTTCATTATTCTTCGAGTTAAAACACAGAAGTCCGCAATACTTCGGAGGCTCCCTACTAACTCTATCAAAAAAACGGAAAATTGACTATCCCCCATATACAGGATGCCTTTCTGGCGCCAGTAGGCGAGAGGTCTCACGGACGAGCTATTTGCAAAACACTCTGCCTCCGCTAATCCCACCGAAACTTCGTCCAATTTGTCGAAGATCGTCGGAAACTGTTTTGCGCAGATAACTCGGCTAGAATTGAACGCCCCATCATTCTGCTTTCCCCCCTCATTATTTGTAGCCGCATACAAAACAATTCGACAGAAGCCAAGGCCTCTATATATATTTAAACGTTTCATTATCCTGATGCCCCACTCGTTCCTTACAGTCGTTCTTTTCCTTTCAATCTACACGTTTGGTAATGCAGAGCGACTCGCTTGGACTAATTCTAAGATCCAGGGATCGCCGGAACCCCCGCCCGCCTATCAAGCCGAGGTGATTTGGCCTCATATCTCGTTTTCAAATGGCCTCGATATCACACGGCTCGCTTCTGAGGAGAAACTGTTCATTACCGAGCAGTATGGCAAGATCTGGTGGGTGCCCGCCGACCTGAGTGCCGCGCCCGATGCCGCCCAGCTAGTGGGCAATTTCAGGGACCTCGTCCCTGACCTCAACAATATCCTGGCGCTCGCCTTTCATCCGGAATTCCAACGGACACGAGAGGCCTTTGCCTACTACGGTGCCGCTCTGGATGGGCAATTCAAAGACATGCGGACCAGCCGTTTCAAGCTGGACAAGAACCTCCGATTCGTGCCCGGCAGTCTGAAACCGATCCTCGAATTCAAGGGATCGGGCCACGTGGGCGGCGACCTCCAATTCGGCCCCGACGGAATGCTCTACCTTTCAGTCGGCGACCTCTCCCCGCCCTCGCCGCCCGACCGGTACGACATGGGGCAGGACTTGACAAAATGGGGCTCTAAGATTCTTCGCATCGACGTTGTGAATACGGAAACCGGGCAACCCTATCGCGTCCCCGAAGATAATCCGTTCATCGACTTCCCCGGAGCCCGTCCCGAAACCTGGGCCTACGGATTTCGCAATCCATGGAAACTTTGCTTTCATCCGGAGACGGGGAACGTCTGGACCGGAGACGTGGGCTGGGAAGCGTGGGAAATGGTCTACCGAGTGCAGAAAGGCGACAATTTCGGCTGGTCTGTCAAAGAGGGGCCTGTGCCGCTTCGCTCAGACCTCCCCCCTGGCCCCACTCCAATCGTCCCTCCACTTGCCTACTATTCGCACGTCGAAGGCTCGTCCATCACGGGCGGATACTTTGTCACAAATGATCGGATACCGGAGCTGAAAGGCGCTTATTTGTACGGCGACTATGCCACCGGTAGAGTGTGGGCCTTAAATTGGGACGGAGAAAAGGTGACTCAAAATAGGCTCATTTCGGATACGCGAAAAGGCATTGTCAGCTTCGGACAGGACATGGACGGCGATCTGATATTCTTGGATCACCCCGCAACCAGCCACCTCTACCGTCTTGTTCCCGCCAGGGAGCACACCGCGTCACCTGCTTTTCCGCTCCGCCTGAGCGAATCCGGGCTTTTCAGCAACGTCGTGACAGAGACGCCCTCGCCGGGGGTATACCCCTTTAAAATCAAGGCTCCCACTTGGCAGGAAAACTTCGATTCCCGTTACTGGATCGGCTTGCCCGGAAAGGGGACTGTCGATGCCAGCGTTGGCTACCGGGATGAACTCCCGCTTTTGCGCTACAGCCAGCCGAATGACACGGTACTCGCAAAGACGATTCATCGAAAAGACGGCAAACGCATCGAAACGCAGATTCTCCACTTTGACGGCTACTGGAACGGCTACAGCTATCAATGGAATGAAGCTCAGACCGATGCTGTTCTCGTGCGCAAAGAAGGATTGGATACAATCATTGACAGCGAACCCTATCGTTTTCCTGCTCGCAGCGAATGCGTGCGCTGCCACGGTAGCAGTTTCCATCGCCCCCTCGCCTTTCATCCAGGACAAATGAATCGTGACGGACAGCTGGAGAAATTCAAATCGCTGGGACTCGTGAACCGCAAATTCGCCGATGTGGCTTCGTTTCAAAAAATGGCCGATCCGAAAGACGAGACGGCTCCCATCGATACGCGGGCCCGCTCCTGGATACAAACAAACTGTGCCCATTGCCACCGGGTTTCCGGAGGAGCCGGTGTTACTTCCCTGATGAATATAGGCGTGCCTACAGATCGTATGGGGCTAATCAATCATCCTCCCGAAAAAGGCAGTTTTGGGTTCGAGAACGCTTCCCTTATCGACCCCGGGAATCCCTATCGCTCCGTATTCTATTACCGCATCAACACCTTGGGAGCAGGCCACATGCCCATGATCGGATTCAGGACTCCGGACGAAGGCGGCATCGAACTCATCCACGACTGGATCCGCTCTCTAGCTCCAGAAAAGCTACTCCCTAAACCGACGCTCCAACCGGCAAGCGTTGAGGACGCGCTGTCCCTCATGCACCGCATTCGAATAGGAGCGTTGTCAGAAGACGAGGCCAAAGAAGCGGTCGCCCACTGCATGCAATCGAGCGATCCGTTCATCATCAATCTGTTTGCCGGATTCAGACCAGAATAGACCATAGCCTTAAAAGCTAAGACGCACTTTCGTTTATGGTTTTCTTCATCCCTATGCTTTATCGATTACTACTTTGCCCGCTGTGTCTGGCATTTTGTTTGACTGCCTGCACGACACGGCCGGAGCAGGCCCTCGATGAGGACTGGGTAAAAGAAGCTGCCATCAAGGCAAACGCCGTGTTATCGCGGAGGATGATTAGCTGGAAAGGGGAAACGCCGAACTTTGATGGGCAAATCGAAAAAGGGGAATATGCGGATGCCTCACACTTTATGTGGACCGAGGAATGGGTTGAGGCGATGATACAGGAAATCGCATCCCAGGAAGATCTGTTCTTCGAAGGTTGGGTGAAGCACGATGGGGAGCATTTGTATTTGGCCTTCGACATTCGAGACGACATTTTCTATGGCATTGAAACCGAGCGCTGGGTGTCGCCTGAGAATCCGCTTACTCACGTGATTGGAGAACGCGAACGAGGCTATCCCTGGTTTGGAGACATGATCGAGATTCTGATCTACGGTCGCTTGTTGGACCTGAAGGTTCCGATCGACGATGTTACCGGGGACGGTCGAGGGATCCAGATTATCTACAACCTCACCAAATCGCTTGAAGGCGGAGTCGGCGTCCCCGGAATGCTGCCCCATGGTCCGAACCGCACCGTGGAAAACTGGGAAAACAATAAACGGTGGATACTTGAGGATATCATTGAGACCAAAACTAAACGGTACGATGAGGCCAATCGTTATACCGTCGAATTACGTGTCCGCTTAAACGGAGGCATAGAAATTTCAGAAGGCGTCTACTGGTCGATGGAAACAGAGGACACGCCGATAGGATTTAACCTTTCGATTGGCGATGTGGATACTCAGGATAAATCACCGGACAACAGTTTACATCATGAAACCTGGTGGGCAGGGAAATGGACCAGTGACGATCGCAATACCCGAAAGAAATTCTGGGGCTTTCTTGTAATGACTTCGAAAGAGAACGGAGCGGGTCGCGAATAGCTG
>JAJFLS010000075.1 GCA_021772595.1 Opitutales bacterium | reverse complement strand
CAACTTGCAAAGGCAGCATCGCATGCATCCAGCAAACCGAATGTCGTCCTCATCTTTTCGGACGACATGGGCTACTCGGATCTGCCGAAGTTCGGCAAGTCGGAGATTCCCACGCCTACCTTGGACCGACTGGCCGATGATGGAGTGATTTTTACCGACGCCTACGTCACCGCTCCTATCTGTGTGGCCTCGCGTATGGGATTAATGACCGGTCAGTACCAGCAACGATTTGGAATCTATGGAAACGTACATGGCTTGGAGAAAAACCGTATGTTTCTTCAGCAAACGTTGCTTCCGGAAGTTTTCCAGCAAGCCGGTTACCGAACCGCTCTAGTTGGAAAATGGCATCTAAGTGGCAACAGCCGGGAGCGTTGGATTTACCCTGGACCCCGTGAGCGTGGCCTGGATGAATTTGTCGGAATACGCGGCGGCGATTCTGAGTTCTGGGAAGGCACCACCGTATTTCGCGGTGATGAAGCCTTCGAAGCGCCCGAGTATTTGACTGATCTTTGGGGCACTGAAGCCTGTCAATTTATTGACCGAAATAAATCGAACCCGTTTTTCCTCTACCTGGCCTTTAATGCCGTTCATTCCCCGATGCATGCGCTTGACGCCGACCAGGATCAATTTCCGAACGTGGAGGATGAGAACCGACGCATCTACAACGGCATGCTGCTGGCGATGGATAGAAGTATCGGGCGCGTGCTCGATCAGTTGGAACGGAGTGGAATCGCCGACAACACGATCGTCGTCTTCCTCAATGACAATGGAGGCGGAGAAAGCACTGAACGATACGCATGGCATTCACGGAATTACGCCAACAATCTGCCATTACAGGGATTCAAATTCGATGTACTCGAAGGTGGTATTCGAGTGCCCATGATCATCCGTTGGCCCGGACAGAATCTAAAGGGAAAAGTCTACTCGGAAATGGTTTCCAGCTTCGATCTTTTCCCCACCTTGCTTCAGGCAGCCGGACTGGAAATGCCGAAAGATCAACATACGGACGGAGTTGATTTGCTTCCCTACATTAACGGTGAAAATAAGTCTGCTCCGCACGAGTGGTTGTGCTGGCAGAATCGCACCCGAAGGGTTCGTGAACCAGCAATATCCGTCTCGCCCAACACCAAAGAGAAGGAACACAGCTGTGCCATCCGCAAGGGCAATTGGAAGCTGGTTCGCGAAGCGGAACTTATTGACTCGAATAATCCTCCAGCCTGGCAATTATTCAATCTTTCAACGGATATTGGTGAAAGGAACAACCTTGCCGAAGTCCATCCGGAAATCGTTGAAGAACTCGACAAGGTTTTTATGTCCTGGCGATCTTCCCTGCCACCGAGCGTAGAGTTAAACTAAAAGATGAAGAACACTATCAAGCTATGAAATTAACAAAACTCATTAACGGCCTTCTGCTTCTTACATCCCTGTGCATCAGCGGAACTGCTTCAACGGCGCTAGGTGCCGATAACGAATTCATTGACCTGCTCGCAGGTGGTGACTTGAAGGAACACTTCGATACGACCGGGAACTGGACCCTAAACAAGAACGGCGTCGCACACCTTCAGCCACGTGCCGGAGAGGTCGACTGGAAACGCTATGGTGACTACCTCTGGCTCAAGCAATCGTATCAAGATTTTGAATGCGAGTTTGAGTACAAGCACGAGAATAAAGGTAACAGTGGATTCTACTTCAACGTCACGGATCGACAAAACGCTGTCGGGTCGGTCATAGAGATACAGATCCGCGATTCGGCGAGGGTAAAGGAGCTCAGTGCCCATGCCATTTGCGGAGGCATTCTGCCGGGCATCACCCCCACCGCCAATGCCGCCAAACCAGCGGGAGAATGGAATCGCATGAACGTCAAGAGCGTGGACGGTGTGGTGACGGTTACCCTAAACGGTGTGCAGGTTAATCAGGCCAAGCTGACCCACCAGCGATTGAAGACCAAACCGAAGCAGGGTTACATCGGATTCCAAGATCACGGCATACCGTTCTGGTTGCGCAATATCCGAATTCGCGAACGGTAGACGAACCCATACTGCATGGACCAAGCTCAAAATAGAAGAATGAACTCACATTTTAAAACCGCCGTTCACATTACGGTTTTGTTGGGCCTGATTCTGATCAGTTGTTTTCTGGCGAAGCCGCAATTGAGTGGAGCGTCGCATGCCAATCCGGCTCGAACCTCCCCCAACGTTGTCCTCATCATGACGGATGATCAGGGCTATGGCGACTTGAGCTGTCATGGTCATCCCTGGCTCAAGACTCCCAATCTCGACCAATTGCATGCGGAAGGTATCAGACTGACGGATTATCACGCTTCTCCACTCTGTGGCCCAACACGGGCGACGCTGATGACGGGACGGCATTGCCGCAATGTGGCCTTTCGATCCAACCCGCCTCCGGGCAATCTGATCTCCCGGGAAACGCCCACTCTAGCCAACTTGTTTGCTGCCAACGGCTATCGCACGGGTGTTTTCGGCAAATGGCATCTCGGTGATTTCTATCCACACCGTGCAACGGATCGGGGATTTGAGGAATCAGTCGTCCATGGCCACGGCGCGATCACCACCGCCGGTGACCTGTGGGGAAATGATTATTTCGACGACCGCTATTTTCACAACGGAGAGAAGACCCAATACAAGGGATTCTGCACGGACGTATTTTTTGAAGAAGCGACGCAATTCATCAAGCAGTCCAAGGCATCGGGCAAACCGTTCTTTTGCTATATCCCGACCAACATTCCTCACGGTCCCCACTTTGCCACTGAAGAGTATGCAAAGCAGTTTAAAGGGAAACCCCATCCCAACCTGTTTGCAGCCTTAACTCACTTCGACAATCGCGTTGGCGAAATGCGCGCCATGCTCCAAGAGAACGGCCTCGCCGAAAATACCATCTTCATCTACTGCACCGATAACGGCAGCCCTAGAATCTATGCTGGTGGCATCTACAACGCCGGAATGTCCGGAGGAAAAGGATCCTCCTACGAAGGCGGTCACCGTGTTCCTTTCTTTATTCACTGGCCTGAAGGCAAGCTGACGGGCGGCCGCGACGTCAATCAGCTCAGCGCCCATTTGGACGTCATGCCAACCCTTGTAGATCTATGCGAATTACAGACACCGGGAAACTACAGAACAGACGGCCTAAGTTTAAAACCCGCGCTACATGGTGCTACGAACAGTCTCGGCGACCGCGTTCTGGTGGAATCTTTCAACGGCGTTGTCATGACCAAACGCTGGAGACTCATACACGATCCCAGGTTCAGAAAAGATCCGACCTACGACAGCCAACTTCTCTACGACATGTCGACAGATCCCGTGCAAAAAAACGATGTAGCAGACGCGCATCCCGATGTAGTTTCATACTTAAACGTAGTCTTGGATCAGGTGAATGCGAAGAACGACACCCGCCAGGGGCGGTACAGTATCGGGTCCAGGAAGCAGAACCCTGTGGAGTTTACTCCGTCATCTTGGTCAGAGCGGGTGGTGCTCTGGCAGTCTGGGATTCGGAACGGAACCCCGGGAGCGGTTAAGATCTTTGCGGATGTTGATACGCCAGGAACCTATCGTTTCTCCTTACGGCGCTGGCCGCAAGAGGTCAATCAGCCCATTCGCTCCGCTCCCAAACTGACAGTTCCCGACGGATTCGAAGGGAAGACAAAGACCGAGCGCGGACGCGCATTGCCAATCATCAAAGCTCAGCTCAAGGTGGCCGATTTCGACAAAACAATGGACGTAACAGACGACATGACTGAAGCCACCTTCACCGTGCCTCTGAAGAAAGGTGATTGCGATATTGAGGCCACATTCATCGGGAACGACGGAAACGAATACGGGGCCTATTTCTTGTATGTAACACGCAGTTAGCAAAACTTACCCCTTATGAACCGATCCATTGCCTATTATATTTTACTGGGATTCATATTAAGTAATCAATTTGTGGATGCGCAGAAAGATAACGCACAGTCAAAGAAGCCAAATATTCTTTTCATCTTTTCGGATGACCAGATGCCCGATTCCATTGGAGCCTATGGCAGCGAGGTCGTAAAAACGCCCAACCTGGATCGCCTGGCAGCCAGAGGTGTTCTGTTCAATCATGCCTATAATCAAGGTTCCTTCGTCGCAGCGGTTTGCGTGTCCAGTCGGACCATGCTGAATACCGGATCTTTCGTTTGGAATGCCGCCGGGTACACACCACGGAGCAAATTTGTTCCTGGAAGCAAAAACGTGCCACGAGTGGGCGAGTTGTATACGATCAAGGAAACAAAACCAGAGGCGTTCTGGTCGCAGTACATGAAGCGCGCGGGTTACGAGACTTACTTTTCCGGGAAGTGGCATGTGCAGGTTAATGCCTCTGAGATCTTCGACCACGTGCTTCAGGTGCGTGGCGGCATGCCCAGACAACATGATACTCGCTACCAACGGACATTCATCGAAGGTGAGCCTGATATCTGGTCATCTTATGATACCGATAGGGGAGGATTCTGGCAGGGAGGTAAGCACTGGAGTGAATTACTGGCCGATGATGGAGTTATACTCCGCGGCATCATAAATCTTAGTTTTCATTTGTAGTGTGAATATTACTACACTAGATTTTCCACCATGAAACGACTCGATATAGCCGAAGAAGATCTGGCGGATATTAGCGAAGCGATCGAGCTTCCCGAAACCGA
>JAJFLS010000740.1 GCA_021772595.1 Opitutales bacterium | reverse complement strand
ACCATAGCGTCGCCTACTTTGAGCGTGCCGGCTTGGACGATAACGGTCGCCGTCGGTCCACGACCAACTTCGATCTGCCCTTCGATGACGATTCCCTCTGCGAGCCGCTTCGGGTTCGCCTTGAGTTCGAGGACTTCCGCTTGCAGGAGAATCATTTCGAGAAGATGCTCGATGCCTTCCCCTTTCAGAGCCGAAATCTCGACGCATATGACCTCTCCGCCCCAATCTTCGGGAGCGATGCCGCGTTCCTGCATCTGGGTTTTCACCTTGTCGATATTCGCGCCGGGAGTGTCGATCTTGTTAATCGCCACGATGGGTTGGACGCCTGCCTTCTGAAGAAATTTCAGCGCTTCGTCCGTCTGAGGCATGAAGCCGTCGTCCGCCGCGACGATCAAAATCGCCACGTCGGTCACGTCCGCTCCACGCGCTCGCATCTTGTTGAAGGCCGCATGTCCCGGTGTATCCAGAAAAGTGATTTTCTTGCCGTTGTGCTCGACTTGGTAAGCGCCGATATGCTGGGTAATCCCTCCTGCTTCGGCCGCGACGACATTCTCTTTGCGGATCTGGTCGAGTAGCGAAGTCTTGCCATGATCCACATGACCGAGGATGCACACGACCGGCGGACGTTCTTCAAGGAGTGCGCTCTCGTCGACTTCTTCGACTTCCTGCTTCTTTTTCGCCTTAGCCCCTTCGCCGCGATGACGGATCTCCAGGATGACGCCACGCTTTTCCGCGATCTTGCTCGCGACGTCTTCTTCCAAGCTCTGGTTAATCGACGCGAAAATCCCCATCTCCATCAACTCGGAGATCAGTTTGAATGGTTTTACGCCCAGTTCGGTCGCCAAATCGCGCACAACGATCGGCGGCTTGAGAATAATGGTCCGAATTTCGCCCGATTCCTCGGAGGGCTCTTCGCTGGCCTTGGCCGGAGGGGCGCTCGGAGGCGGCGCTCCCACTCCAAGCGGCGACGCGGGAGGCGGGACTGGCGGAGCGCTAGTCGTAGGGCTCGCGACAGGCGGAGGAGCGGTATTCGCAGGGCTCGCGGCTGGCGGAGGTGACGCTTTCGCAGGACTCGCGACGGGCGGAGGTGACGCTTTCGCAGGGCTCGCCACAGGTGGTGGAGGCGCAGCGCGCGGCGGAGCGGCCACGGGTGGTGGAGGCGGCGCAGCCTTTGGCGCAGCCGGTTTAGGAGCTGCTGGCTTCGGAGCCTTTGCCGCTTCTTTCGCGGCTTCTTTCGCTTCGACGACCTGGGCCTTCGTACGCACAAAGGCGCTCGCGGAAGGAGCGGCTGGCGGCGCAGGAGCTTCGGCTGGTTTCTCCTCTACAGCAGTAGCGACGGGAGCGGGCTCTTCTTTCTTATACTTGCCCGCGAGTTCTTCCTTCAACGATTCCGCCGAAATATTGTCGACCGTGCTGGAAGCGCTTTTCACTTGATAGCCACGTTCGCGGAGAAGATCGAGAAGCTCGTTGTTATCGATCCCGATCTCTTTGGAAAGCTGGTAGATTCTTACGCTCATGCAATAGTTTGACTGTGGCTTGGAAACAAATGTGGGAGAGTTCTTCCGCTTTGAAGCAAACTCTTAAACTACGAAGATATTTTCTGCGTTTGTAAAAAGGCATTCACCTTTTGGAGAATGTCGTTGGCTTGCGCCTCGTCGAATCCGAGGTCCTGCAAATCGGAGGCTTCCACATCGAGGAACACCTCTGGGCTGATCAATCCGCCCATCACTAGACGCTCTGCAGTCTCGGCATCGAGCCCCTCGATCTGGTTCAGTCCCGCCGCGGCTTGCTGCTGCTTCGCCTCGATGCTGACTTCCTTGATCTCCTCCTTCATGATGTCGATTCTCCAACCGACAAGCTTCGAGGTCAGACGCGCGTTTTGACCCTTTCGGCCTATCGCGATCGCCAAGTCGTCTTCCGACACCTCGATGCGAATGCGCTTGCTGGATTCGTCCATGTCGACGTTTCGGAGAATCGCTGGCTTCAAGGCCTCGACCGTCATCTCCTTCGGGTCTTCATAGTAGCGGATAATGTCGATCTTCTCGCCACCGAGCTCGCGAACGATGCTCTTGACGCGGGCTCCACGAGCGCCGACGCAAGCGCCGACGGGATCAACCTTCGAATCGGAAGAGGATACTGCGATCTTGGTGCGATAGCCCGGTTCGCGGGCGAATGCTTCGATCGTCACAGTGCCGTCCGCGATCTCCGTCACTTCGAGATCAAAGAGGCGACGAACGAACTTCGTGCTCGCTCGGCTGAGAATCAATTCCGGTCCGCGATTGCTCGCTTCGATTTTGAGCAGGAAGCAGCGAATGCGCTCGCCTGGGGCGTAATCCTCGCCGGGCACCTGCTCGCGCGAAGGCATGATCGCTTCGGCTTTTCCGAGATCGATGCAAAGATCGCCGCGTTCACGGCGGCGTACGATGCCGCTGACAATGTCGCCCACCTGGTCCTTGAAATCGTCGTAAATGCGCTCCTTCTCGAACTGGCGGAGACGCTGCATGATCGCCTGCCGGGCCGTCTGGGCGGCGATGCGCCCGAGATAAGCGGGATCCACTTCCTTCTCGAAAGTGTCGCCCAACTGGATATCCGGAGTGCCCAAGCGGGCTTTTTCGAGGGAGATTTCAGTCTTCGGATCGCTCACGGAATCAACGACATCGAGAAGGGCCCAAGCGTGCATCTTCCCGTGTTTCGGGTCGATCTCGACCTTAAGCTCCTGCCCAGCGTTCACGCCCTTGGCTGCGGCGTTCTTAATGGCTGTGATGATAGCGGAGATCATGTCTTCGCGACCGATCCCCTTCTCCTTCTCCATGTACTCTAAAACCGATAGAATTTCGCTGCTCATGATTAGATAGTGTATGAAAAAAAAAGCGGGTCAAAGACCCACTTTTCCAAAAAGTGAAAATTAAAGCGGAGAGTAAATTTCTAGCCCAAATAAAAGTCAAGCATCAGGGTCGAAGGGGCGGTGTTTCTTTCTCTCGCTACTGACACAGCCGATTCATCGAGTCTATCCGACCGCTCGAGCATCTTTCTGTAGCCGCAATCGCTGATCGCGGAATCGGTAGCCGGACCAACCGCGATCAGAGATCGCGGCTACAGTCGTTTAATAGAATGTAGGAGCCTGCTTGCAGGCGATCTCCGTCGTACAGTCGCAGGAATAATCGCCTGCAAGCAGGCTCCTACAATCGACGGACCGTCCCGCGTCCGCACAGGGGCGTCAACTTAAGTCCAAACGGTTGGCTCCTTTGCAAATTCCACGCCAAAGTCTCGACGCAGCACGGCGTGGTTTTCAGACGATTTCAGCTAAATTGACCCCTATGCGGACTCGCGTGATTAGCCTCTACCTATCAAGTTCTTACGCTCTCATGGCGAGAACCCCCTGGGCCCAGCCATTACACATGGGATAGTGGCGTGGCTGAAGTACCTGCAGGCGCTTTAAGCTGCCGACGATGCTCTCCGGAGTATTGCCCACGTACCAATGAAACCACAGAGCGCTCAAATCCGCCCGACTGTTCACCGACAAAAGCGGGAGAAATCCATCGCCGATCAGCGTGTCCAGCTTCGATCCGCTCACTCGATCATTCAAAACCCTGTGCGAGACGCCGGCTCGCAAGGCTCCAATCCCATTCTCGCGTCGAAATGCCGCGCTATCCCAACGGTCGGAAACTGAATCGG
>JAJFLS010000739.1 GCA_021772595.1 Opitutales bacterium | reverse complement strand
GTCGCGATCGGATGACAGGCGCCAATTTGTAAGGAGTATCGGCGACTCCACTTTGGGCGTCTCGATCTGGTTGACTTCTCCTACCGTTTTCTGAATCGAATACTTCACAGAGATATGCTGCGAAAGCTCGCGAGTCGAGTCCGCAAGAGGAATGAGTATTCGGCTTCCGTCCCGTGCGGGAATCGGCTCTTGATCGCCAACTTTCACTTTCCACAAACGCGCCCCTTCCGGAAGTTGAATGGCAAAGAACGACGCGTTTTTCGATTTCAAAACATAGTCCGCAACCGTCAACGCTTCGCCCGTCTTCGAGATGCTCGTTTCGATATTCGCGAGCTCGACTACCTGATCAATAGAGTGTTTCCGATCCAACGCGTCCACTTGCGCGATCAGCTCAAAGGGTCGACTCGCATAATGATAACTGGCAACGATCGGCGCATCGAGCATGATGAGGTACTCCGCTGGCAATTCCTTGGCCTCGAGTTTCAGCAGCGGCGGAACAATAGGTTCGGGCGAGACCACCACTTGGTTCGGGCTAACAAACACGATGTAGCCTCTCTCCGACTGCACTCCTTGAGGTTCCGCTCCGGAAAACGATATCGCGGACGCATCATCGTCCAATCGCGTCTCGTAAGTCGCCAAAAGCGAATACGCGCCGGATACCGGCGAGTGTAAACGGATTTCGTAGGTCCCACTCTCCTCGCGCCAATCGCGAATGTTAGCTCCGCTCAAATCCACATTCTCGTAATTGTCCGGCAAAACGACAACTAGCTCCTGCACAGGCGCTCCAGAGATTTCATACGTCATTATGCTGCTTCCATAAGCGACTCCTTCTCCTATCGAAAACAGATGAAAGGACTCCGTCTGTATCGAGGATTGCAGGTACTCCACATCGATTGCCGCCGTCCATTCCGCTTCGCGCATGCGAAAGGCGATTTGCAACTGCTCGTTTTTTACCGGGAAATAGGCCGCGATCATTTCGCTCAATCCTTCTTGACGCGACGCGCTTACCTTAAGCCCCTCATCCGTAGACAGCCCCACGTAGCCTCGCGTGGATTTCACGTTCAACGGCGACGCTCGAGGCAACTCTAGCACTCCTTCCGCAGGACCTCCGTTCTTCTCCAATTCCAACCTGAGTATCTGTCTGCCAATTACAGCTGACCTAAAGAGCAACTTCAATCGCTGTCCCTCGCCCTCCCGTTTCGCAACCGAGTAATCGCTCAGCGATCTCTGCTCGATCCCGGCGATCGAATAGCCCGCGGGCAAATCGATCGAAAACTCTTTCAGCGGAGCTTCACGAATATCGAGATCCAACTCCAAATTGATCGACGTCTCGTTCATGCCTAAATGATAGAGAGCCACCGTGGACACGGATACTTCGGGCAATATATCTTCCGCGCGAATCGTCAGCTTGTGATTGATTCCCGCATACACGAATCCGAACGCCTGCCGCTCTTCGATCCGCAGTTGCGACCGCTCGGATTGCTCTAGGCTTACCTGTCCCGGCGACACCTGAGAAAGATCCTGGGCATTAGTAATCCCGAGATTCACCGCCCCGTCATTCAACAAGAGAATCTGCCCGCTCGCTCTCGTAGAATCGATCGGGTCGAGCCTCAGCAAATCGGTTTCCACCGGCAGCTTCGGCAGCGCTATCTGCGATTTGGCCAAGAGAAGCGCCCGCTTGGTTTGAGGTCTGGAGAATCGAATCTTCAGGATGCGCGAACCCTCGCCGGTTCGCACAACGTTCCAGCCAAGAATGTCCCGCCCCTCGACCAGAGAAATTTCTCCCGGGCCCCTTATCTCAAACTCCACTTCATCCATTTCGCCCTGCATTATCTGCAAATCGATTTTCTGATTCTGCTTGATCATCCCCGCTGCCACCGCCGTTACGCTTGTGATACTCGAAGAGTAAAAAAGCTCCCGTTCTGAATCCGACTTGGCCGGCATCCATCCAAATTCAATCGCGCTGTTGGGCGAAAGATGAACCGTCCAGACGCCATCCACGAGTGCAGGCAAAGCAGCATTGGAAACCGACAAGTCGCTATCTTCGGGAAAACCGCTCAGCTCAAGCGTTCGAATCGGTGCGGTAAGAAACTTGAATGCGACGGATCGCAAATCTTCGTCCTCGTTCACCTTGGCAAGAAACCGAACGGAGAAATCGTAGCTTCCACTTCTTTCCCAATTCAGAAAATAGTCGTCCTCTTTGTATTCGAGTTCTCCCGACTTGATCGCAGGCGCCTCCAGCAACGCCACATCTCCAGAAAGAAGACTGACGACGGCTCCCTTTCTCGAATCGATCTTAATCGTTCCAGATGCCGTGAACTCGACCCCTTGCTCGGTTAAAACGCCGCTGAGCAAGAGATCCCGAACCTCAACCCCAGACGATTGGGCCACGGCCGAGTTATAGCATCCAAACAGCGCCAACGCCAAAATACGAAATTTGAACAAAGGAAAACCAAGGTAGGGAGGACCGGCTCGGTCCTGCGCATACATTGACCGAAACGGAGGACCGAGCCGGTCCTCCCTACCAAAGCCGAGCCAAGCTTTGGGGCATATAAACCAAACCGATTGAACCACACGGTCCACGACCGCGCCTACAGACAAACAAGAGAAGATTTTCATAATACGATAGCGTTGGCGTTTACGTGACTTGTATAAATTCATTGGCTCCCGCTCAATCGCTGGGCCGTAATAAGTAGCCTAGGCAGTTGGAGTACTTCCGGATCTTGTGGATAGAATTCCTGAAAATCCTGACTTAAGTTGAGCAGGTCCTTGTATTCGATTTCCTGAGCGAATGAACTTTCATTCAGTAGCGCCGCGAAACTCGCAGCCACTGCCGCCAGCCTCAACGAAGCCGGCGCTCGCTCCAAATCCGCAACGCTTTTGCGATACGGCAGATTCCAAGACCGCTCTTCGTACTGTCCAGTAGCCGCGTCGCGAAAACGCGCTCGAACCACGCCGATGTCTCCCTTACCCGCATCGTCAACAGTAGCAAGGTAAAGCGCGTTGCCTGCTTCCGCCGCGCTCATCTCCGCAGCGTCCACCGTATTGTCTCTAAAATCTTCGCTGCGCAACTGATGCTGCTGGTACCCGAGCAACTGATACGAAATGACACGCTCCGGATTGAACTCTACCTGCACTTTCACATCGTAAGCCGATGGCCTGAGCGATCCCAACATGTCGTCGCCGAATTTTGCACCGACCTCCTTAGCCGATCGGAGAAAACGATAGCGACCGTCTCCATTGCGCGACAGCCGTTCCAGCATCGCGTCGTTGTGACCGTCGAATCCGATTCCGAAACAATCCAATGCGATTCCGACGCGGCGATTCTCCTCAACCAGTCTGGTCAAATCTTCGGCAACCGTATTCCCCAGATTCGCCGCGCCGTCGGTAAACAGGATTATCCGATTTGCAGAGTCGCTTCGAAAACTTCTTTGGGCCGTCTCATACGCCAAACGCAATCCCGCCTCCATATCTGTTCCTCCTTGAGGGTTCAACTGCGCGACCAATCGATCCAGATCGTCGACCGACTGGTTCAAGCCGAAGTCCAACAGCAGCCGAGCTCTGCGATTGAACGCGATCACACTGATCGAATCGCTCGCTTGCAGATCGCGACCTATGATCTCCATGACAGTACCGACAATTTCCATACGATCCGCTCGCGCCATCGACCCCGATGAATCAATCGCCAAAACGAGATTCATCGGCTTCGTCGCTAAACGACCCGTCGCTGCCGTCTTGATCGAAAAACGCAAGACATCTCGATTGTGCTGGAACGGCCACCGAGCTCTCTCCCAAGCAAAACCGATCGATTCATCCGGCGAGGCTTCCGGATCACCGTAGTCGAAAGCGTTTATAAATTCCTCCGTTCGAAGCGTCCCCGCAGGCGGCAATTCCTGATTGCGAAGATGAGATTGCGTCAATCGATACGACACATCCGAAACGTTCAGCGAAAACGTAGACTGCGGCGCTTCGCTCGTACTGAATTCTGGATACTCGACCAGATTCGGATTCGGTTTGGCAGGCTCGGGTTTAGGATCGAGTTCTACGACTTCCTCAGGAATTTGAGCAATCTCTGATTTAGGAGCACCCACTACCACCAGATCCGAGGTAAGTCCGGACGCCAACTTCAGATCCTCCGAGACCTTCAATGCAGCGATTTTAGCGAACGCATCTTTTTCGCGTTGCTCCATTTCTTCGAACACTTCGCTTCGAGCAATTGCGCTCTGGCGTTTGTCTTGAAGAATGGCGAGCTTAGCCTCCGCGAACTCAGCCCGTATTGCCATCTCGTCCAGTTCCTCATTCGAAATCAGCAGTCCTTCCGCAATACTGATATGCTCTTCCAATTCGGCTTTCTCTTTTGCGACTGCACGTTTTTGGATGGTGATCGCCTGATTGTAGGCTCGCTGCTGACCCAGAGTGTCCTGGCGTTCCCGCTCTTTGCTTTCCTGGATAGATCCAATGGTGGCCCCAATCATCGCGCCCGCAGAACCCGCAGCAGCTATACCATCAGTGTCCTGACCCGAAACTTCTCCACCAACAGCGTCCGTGACGGCTGCTTGCCCTTGGGGCGCTGGAACTACTGCTTTAGAATCGAAAAACGATACGACTGATTTTGATACAGTTGGCTTACGTTTTCTACCAATGTCACTAACCACATCGGGATGAGAAATCAACGTCTCTGGCTCAGCTAAGTAGCTTCCGCTGTCATTCGAGGAATCTACCTCAAATGGGGACAACTCGAAAAGATCATCATCGGAGTTTCCACTTGGAATGTCTCTAAGTTCGCCTTTTGCGCGGGTACCCGCGAGTACGGTGGTAGCTTGATACCCCTCATTTTCTGAGGCGTCTACCGACAATGAAGATAGCTCAATGACCTCATCATTCGCAATTTTTAAGTTACTGCGCCCAGGTATAATAAATTGATTTTTCTCAGATTCCGATAGAGGAGATTCGACCTTCTTAAGATCGACAAGAATGCTCGGCTCAGTCTGCGCATCAATGCTATCGACCGAAAAGCTGAAATCCCGTTTCGCCGAGGCCGCATCCTCCTGAAGATCGAAATCAGCGAATTTATTTCGTCGTACAAATTCTCCTCTGGAACTGCCAGCGGATTGGCGGACCTCCAACTCACCACCTGGATCGGAGAAATTACCGGATACGCCACCTGTTTCAGTTCCTCTACTGTAAGTAAGATTATATTTAGATTCAGTCGCCCCAACATCTTCTATAAACTCCTCCGTGATTGGGGAGATTGACGAAGCTACGCTTTGCAGGCTCGTCCTCATTGGAGGTTCGGAATGAGATGGCTCCCCTTCCGGTGGCGGCGGTGGCGATTCAAAATGCATCGACCCCTGGAGGTTTATCAATTCTGTAGCCGTGTCTCCAGCTCCGCCGCCGCCAAAATCCAGCTTATCCACGAACAGTACAAAGAACAGCGACGCCGCGACACCGATTGGGATCAACGGGTGGTTGAAGTCGAAGCGCA
>JAJFLS010000738.1 GCA_021772595.1 Opitutales bacterium | reverse complement strand
GGTAGGGAGGACCGGCTCGGTCCTCCGAATCCAAATTCCAAAACAGAGGACCGAGCCGGTCCTCCCTACCAAAACCAAATCAACAAGCTTACACCTCGACCAGCAGGTCATTCGCGTACAGCAGCTTAACCAGCTCAACGTCCGCGAAATGACTCCCCTTATAGTCGGTGATCGTTCCCGCGAAACGCCCTTCCTCGACTAGCGCCAGAGCCGCGATCAGATCCAATATCGCCCGGTGCCACACCGCTTCGAGCGACTTGCCCTCATGCATGTGCGTGGGCTCGTTCACGTAGCGGCGTTTCGACGCGATCAGGATATTATTTCGGTTGTATCCAATATTCCGGACATCGGCAAACAGCTTGCCAAGCGTTTCGATAAAAAGCTTTTGCCTAGCAGTCGCATTCGTCCGGGCCGTCGAACCGTGATCGAACGACCGCTCGTTCAGGACAAACCGGATACGCTGCTGCCCGATCGCATTCGAGAAATCGCGCGCGCAATCGATCCGTAGTGAGCGGTCTCCCGATTCATTCGGAGCGATCGTCGTAAACCCTCCGTGCGGCGTCGCGATGGTAACCGTCTCCTTGACAGTGAAGCATCTCGCTTGGCCTGCGCATTCTTTTCGGCCCGCGCTTTTCAGCGCTTTGACCAAGTCCTCGCTCCCCTCATCGAAAAGCGGCGGATCCCCGGAATTCATCCGAATCATGAGATTGTCCACGTCCATCCCCGACTTGAGCGCGATGATATGCTCGACCAATCGAGCGTAGTTATGCTTCGAGCCCGAGCGCAAAACGATATTGCTCACCACCTCGCCCGTCGTCCAAACATTGCGAACCGACACTTTGATCGGCTGCGAATCCGGCAAATCCGTGCGATCGAACCACCAGCCCAGCCGATCCGTCGGCTCCAGACGCAAGGTGCGTATGTCGTTCTTCGAAAAAGTCCCCGGAGCGCTCACCTCGACTGGCTGGGCGATTGTCCTTGGCGAGGAATTCGATTCAGCCGGCTCGTCATCGCCCCAATCCTGGTCCACCGGAAGCGACGCGAATCGCTCGTAGGCTTGATCGATGGCATCGATATTGCCCTCCAAAATCCTCCCGTGATCAAATACTCGCGTCATCGGCCACTCGTCATCAACGAATTTTCGGGCTTTGCAAGCTTTTCAATCACTCGCCCGCCGTCCGGATTTTCCCTAATTCTGCCCCTATTTTCATCAGATTTGCTAATACTACGCAGTCATTTCAAAAAAAACATTTGTACCTTCGCATTCGCTTTCCCAATCTTTCTCACTCAACCTTTTCCGAGTATTTCATCGGCTGTACAAAATCGGAATACTCGAAATGACCTTTCTTGCCCCTGAGCGCTCGCGCCGGAACGAGCATATACGACTAGACCATCAACTTACCGCTCATATGATAGCTTCAAAACCAAAATACCCTGGAATTCGGGTCACCACCAACGGGAACCAGCTCGTTGCGCTTTACACCGAAGCGAGAATCACCGAAGCCGGCGTTTACTACCCAATCACACCTTCCACTGAAATGGGCGAAATGTACGAATTCGCTCGCGCCAAAGGACAACTCAACGTTTTCGGTTGTTCCACCATCGCCATCGAATGCGAAGGCGAACACGCCGCCCAAGGAGGCGCCATCGCCCAATCCGTCACCGGCAAGCGCACCGTTAATTTCACCTCCGGACAGGGTATCGTCTACGGCGTCGAGCAATACTATCACGCTCCGGGAAAACTGAGTACAATGGTTCTCGAAGTCGCCGCGCGCGCCCTCACCAAACATGCGCTCAATGTCCATTGCGGGCATGACGACATCTACGCCGCCCTCGATGTGGGCTGGATAATGCTCTTCGCTAAAGACGCTCAGCAAGCAGCCGACCAGGCCGTCATCCTTCGCAAAGTCACCGAAAAGTCGCTCACCCCGGGCATGAATATCCAGGACGGCTTTCTCACTTCTCACCTCGAACGTACTTTCCTAAAACACGAATCTCCGCTCCTTCGCGAATTTCTCGGAGCTCCCGAAGACATCATCGAATGTCCCACTGAATCGCAGCGTGAACTCTTCGGTCCAACCCGCCGTCGCATACCCAAGACGATCGACCTAACCAATCCCGCGCTGATCGGTCCGGTCCAGAACCAAGAGCACTACATGAACGGCGTCGCCGCTCGCCGCGACAATTTCGTCGAGCCCATTCTCGACTTCCTCGCAGAAGCCTACTCCGAATGGGGCGAGCTCACGGGCCGACACTACAGTTTCGTTTCCGAATACAATACGGACGACGCAGACACCGTATTCGTCTCTCTCGGCTCAGCTGCCGAGAATATCGAAGCCGCCATCGACCATATCAAGGAAACCACAGGCGAGAATATTGGCAGCGTTCATATCAACGTCATCCGCCCTTTCCCCGAAGCAGCAGTCGTCGAAGCGCTCGCCGGCAAAAAGAACATCATTATTATAGAACGCACCGACGAGCCCATGGCCGGTGACAACCCGCTCGCTCGCGACGTCCGTACCGCCCTGACCAAGGCGCTCGCCAATCACGCCGAAAACGCTTACGCCCACATTCACTCAATCTCTCCAGATGAGATGCCGCGCATCTACTCCGGAATCTACGGACTCGGATCCCGCGACTTCCGCCCCGAGGATATCCTCGGCGCTTACGAATACACCCAAGGCAAAATCAAGCGCCAGGACGGCAAGCACAAGAGCGACGGCGAATCCTACTTCACCCTCGGCATCAATCACCCTTATAACGTCCGCTCGAAAGATACCCCGTCGCTTCTCCCCAAGGACGCAATCGCTGTACGCCTCCACTCTATCGGTGGATGGGGTATGATCACAACAGGAAAGAATCTAGCCGAAATCATCGGCGAACTCGGCACCTTCGTCGCG
The DNA here is from genome assembly GCA_021772595.1 of Opitutales bacterium. GTDB lineage: Bacteria > Verrucomicrobiota > Verrucomicrobiia > Opitutales > Opitutaceae > Pelagisphaera. The sequence continues at coordinate 2,078 of JAJFLS010000738.1, read as the reverse complement.
GAACGCGACAACGTGGTCGACGACCAAGGCAATCCCAAGGAAGTCATCCACGTTTCCGCCAACCCGAAATACGGTTCGGAAAAGAAAGGCTCGCCAACCGAATACTTCATGACCGCCGCTCCTGAGCGCGTTCGCGTCAATTGCGATCTACGCCACGTGAACGTCGTTCTCTGCTGCGACCCCAAGGCATTCACTCACATCAATCCTATCGACGGCCTCGTCGAAGGTGGAGCCTTCGTTTGGGAATCCGCAGAATCGCCCGAACAAGCCTGGCAGCGAATCCCCAAACGTTACCGCCAAGAATTGATCGATAAAAAAATCCGCATATTCATTTTGCCAGGATTCAACATCGCCAAAGAAGCAACCAACCGCCCGGATCTTCAACTCCGCATGCAGGGCAACTCATTCCTCGGCGCCTTCTTTAAAGTATCTCCATTCTTGGATACATTTAAAATCGGCGAAGAACACTTCAAGCATGTCGTACACGATCAGTACGATAAGAAATTCGGCAAGTTCGGAGAGGCCGTCGTCGAATCGAATATGCAGGTAATGAGCCAAGGCGGCTCCCTTATTCAAGAAGTGCCCTACGGCGACATCGATGCTCCCGACCTTTCCGCCATGCGTGGCGACATGCTCCTGCCGAAGAACACGGACTGCGGCGGAAAATGCGGCTGCGATACTCCGGAAGAACAAGAAGAAGGCCTGCCCATGTACAAGATGGAATCCTTCGACAAGGAATACCGGTCAGGACTCGGATACGACCAGCCAGCCTCTCCCCTCTCAGCTGTCGGCGTCATGGCATCCGCGTCCGGAGCCACGGCATCCAAATACGGATCTCGTCGCGAAACGCCAAAGTACTTTCCGGAAAACTGTACCCAATGTATGGAGTGTATCACTTCCTGCCCGGATACTGCCCTTCCGAACATGGCCCACGACTTGCAGACGATTCTGCAAACCGCAGTCGATAATTACGTCACCGACGAATCCGAACGCAAGACCCTCCGCAACGCCCTTCCGGATGTCGATGCAGCCATTCGCGAAACTATGGCGACCAACGCCAAGAAGAAGGAAGGCGAAAGCCTCCGCGAATTGGTAATGGGAATCGTAAGACAGGACGAAACCGTTTCCAAGGAATCTGCCGACCAGCTCGACGGTATTCTCGAAATCCTTCCGCTCTCCTATCTCAAGGTACCGGCGATTTTCTTCTCGCTCGAGCGAAAGGAAAAAGGAGCTGGAGGCATCTTCTCCATTTTCGTTTCCGACCTCTGTAAAGGTTGCGGACTATGCGTTGAAGAGTGCGGTGACCACAACGCGTTGGTGATGGTGGAAGACACCGAGGAATATAACGCGGAAATCCTTTCGGCCACCGAGTTCATGAAACTCTTGCCGGACACGGAGCAACGTTTCCTCGGCAAATACGACACCGAGACGCCCGAAGATTCGCGTCCCGCTGCTTGGAGAAATCACATGATGGTCAACCGCAACTACGACGCCCTCACTTCGGGCGACGGAGCTTGCGCGGGTTGCGGCGAAAAACCGATCCTTCACTCCATCGCCTCGGTCACCGAAGCGTATATGCGCCCGGTCTTCCACAAGAAAGCGAATCGTCTCACTGAAAAAGTCGCTCAGCTAAAACAAGATGGAATAAACCTTCTTGAGAAACTTGCCGAGGAAGATCCCAAAACTTACGCAACATGGAAGCGTACCGTTTCCCACGTAGTCATGGGACTCGGCGGGGATTCCACAGAAGATACGCAAATCCGTCACGATGAGCACGGCGAAATCTCAGATGCGGAAGCGATCGAAGCCATTTGCCTCGTTCTCGAACGCGAAGCGTTCAACCACAAAAACCTCCAATCGCTCGACGGACGCCTAGCCAACGGCATGTCCGTTATGGCAATGGGCGCTCACACCGGTTGCAACACCGTTTACGGCTCCACTCCTCCAAACAATCCTCACCCCTATCCATGGCTCAACTCCCTATTCCAAGACGGAGCGACTATTTCATGGATGATGGGAGAAAGCTTCATGGCTGACAACGCGCGGCGATCCATCGTACCGGAACGCTTGATCGATCA
>JAJFLS010000737.1 GCA_021772595.1 Opitutales bacterium | reverse complement strand
GGCCGAAACATTCGTGGTAGCTGGAAATGGAAGCTATGTGCCGTATGGGGACAAGCGAGCATCGTTTGAGCTTAGAATTGTCTACGAAAAAGAACCCAGTGAAGGCTCTAGATCCGAATCCCCTATCGGCGCTATCAGAACGATCGGAAAGATCACACTTAACTTCGGAGCAATAGATCAGACCTATCCATTCTATGTGACGCAATTCCCGGATGGCGCCAATTCTTTGGTTGGATTTTACATAACAAATGGGTATCCGCACGTCCTACAATTTCAATCATGGTCCGATGACAAAAGCTTCTATCTTTACGAGTCGTATCGAAAAACAAAATCCGTAATGAAGGGAACAGCCTCTCTTCAGAATCTTTAACGATTCACAAGGATGCCCCTAGTCTACAAACTCCAGAAGCTTGAACCAACCGCTCCGATATGGCGGCACTTCCCGCATGAACGACTACTTACACCTCCAAATAATTCACTCAACTAATGCATAAAAAGTATAATCTTGCCGGTGCAAACAATCCAAACTGGCAAATAGCCGAGCCAGCAATCCTGAAAACTTGGGCCAGAGGTATCCTCCAGGCATCCCATTCTAAGCTTTACGCTATACATTTCATGGCTCTGGTCCTTTCCACTCTAGCTTTTCTCGGAGGGTTTGTTTTGAGATCATTAGCTACTATTTGTATCCTTTACATTGGATACATAATTTTTAATGACTTCCTAAAAATAGTGGTTACTGCCGTTTTTCCGACAATCAGTAATAATCCATATCAAGTTATAGAAGGTGCTGCATGGATACACTATTTAATAGGTTATATGATCATTGTTAAGATAATGCTTTTCGTTCTTGGGAAAAATCTAAATGAATGGATCGGAGATGCGTTGCTCCACCTATTTGCAATGATGTTCGGAATGGCTCCACTAAAGTTATTGGCTCATGGTCTACTCAAAGAAAATATCTGGGCACAGACATTGGCTACAAAAGGTTTTATGGGTGCGTACCTCGTCTACACGATGGCGGCAACACCTACTGAGTTTGAGCAATTATTTGAAAAGATAAATGACCTACATGATAGATCAAATGATGAAAGTGCGCGAAAGGAACTGGAAGAATTGTGCTCAAAACATTCGAAATTACAAAGGAATGAAGAAGAAGAAGCGTGGTGGGTTCGATGAGAGAATTTTCCTAGAGTATGTAGATGGCGAACAATGCAGCGGAGGCAAAAGCTAACGCTGCGACTCATTTTTGACAATTAGAAAATGGTAGGACGAGATCAGTATCAAGCAAGACAGCGATAGCGATGCCCAGAATCGATTCTAGCCAACGGGTTGTTCCAGAGATTTAGTTATCTCCGTAGGTCGAGACCCTCTCAGCGTCGCCTAGGCTAAGCGCACCGAAAAAGTCCAGCCCCGTCATCGCCTCTATGTGGCGAATCGAAACCATCTGCTCCTTGATGTCGCCGTGATTCTCCTGATGGTGGGGCATCATGTAAGCCTCCCAGAGAGGGTCTCCCGTGTCGTCCTCCCATACGATGATCTGGTAGAACATAGGCGCGACTGGGAGATTTGAGCCTATGTTGTCGTATTCTCCGGGTCCCCAGATCGGACCGGCGAATACCCAGACGTCGCCATTCTCTTCTTGGAGAGCCCTCACGCGATTCTCGATATCCCACCAAACGCCCCCTGAACCATTGAAGGCGGTCCCATGCTGTGGTGTCAGATTGGTATAGAAGTTCACTTGGTAGACGGTGTTTTTCTCGTCCTGGTCGTCGACTTGATCTTCGCCATCGCCGTCCCTGTCCTCGTCAGCCAAAAGTCCGTCGTTGTCGCGGTCCCCTCCTGAAATCATGAACGGGGCCAAGTGTCCTTTCTCGTAGTCCCTTATCGGGTCCGACGATGTTCCGGAATAGTCCGATGCCCTAGCTTCGCCCTGAATCTCCCTATCGGCTCTGTACGTCGACCAGCGATTCTCTCTTGGCGGAGTTCTGCGGTATTCATCGTTCAGATGGTAGGCGACCCATTTTGGAGCCTTGTGGGCGGCATCCCAGTCCTGTACATAGGCCGTTCTTACAAGAATGTGGCCATTGGAAGGCAAGCCTCCATAGACGTGCTCGGCTTGAAGCGCCTGATCGGATTGCTGCGCGAAAACGCTGCAATGTAGCGCTGTGACAGCGAAGAGGGGGTACAGTATTCTCATGGCGGGGTCTCCTGCTGGAACACTGATGGAAATTGAGACGATTGCGAGCCAATTTAGGGTCTAGGCTTGTCCACGATTTATGGCTGAGAAATGCTAGTGATAGTCGAATTTAAACAAGTGGCTCCGTAGGAACTAGTATACGCAAAGTCGGACTCTTGGACTATCCACGTATTTGTATCGAAGAAAGAGAAGCGGAGGTCACCGATCAACGCATCTGTTACCATACTATCGGTTGCCTTTTTCATCATAGGCGTCATTCCAGATGGTACAACAAGTGACCAACGCCACGACCGAATGCATTAATGGCTTATCACGCCGAAATCCGTAGTTCTTTTCTTTGGGAATTGATCCTTTTCCAATACCTCTTCACTACAGCTTCATGGATCACTTGACTCAGTTCGGGCCTTACGACCATCATATGGCGAATTTTCGTACATTATTTCAAGCATGGACAGTTCAAAAGTTAGAATTTCGGTAGACTCCAATGGCGAAAGGAGAGTTATCGCGAATGAGACGATCTATCGAAACGAAGGAATTGCACGATTCGACGGTCAGGTTTTCTCTTGGGAAAATGGTGACGTGCCAAACGAAGCACCTGATTACGTAAGGGACCACGCCATACAATTTCATCCATTCAGGTGCAGGGAAGCGAAAGGAATTGCACGTTTGATCAACCATTCGTGCGAACCGAATTGCGGAGTTCGCGATCTTTTCCGGATCGTAGCGATGCGACTCATAGTTCCTGGAGAAGAAATCACTTGGGACTATGAAATGGCGGAGGATGATGATTGGGAGATGAGATGCTCTTGTGGATCGGCTTCTTGCAGAGTATTTATACGCGGATACAGGTTTCTTCCACTCTCAAAGAGAATTGAATATGGAGAATATTTATCAAAATGGCACATTGACCCATATGTTGGAGAGATTGCCCTCCAAGAAAAAGTAAATGATGATTGTCAGCGAAAGCTCGAAAATTTCATATAAATATACAAAATGTCTACACTGTACTTAAAAGAAGTTGTACTCGAGAATGTGAGATGTTTTGAGCATTTCAAATTCTCCTTCGAAAAGAAAGGGAGCTCGATTCTCCTTTTAGGTGATAATGGAGATGGAAAATCAACCTTCTTACGGGCATTAGCTATGGGGCTCTGCGATAGGTCAAGTGCCTCCGCACTATTTCGAGAGTTGCCAGGAACTTATGTTCGAAAAGGCTCCAAAAAACCTGCAATTATAACCATAACTCTGGCAGGAGGAGGAGGCTACAGCTACAAGATCATAACAACGATAGAAAACGTTGGAGCATTTGAAACGGTGGGCCAACGCTTAGTTCAATACCGTGGCAAAAAAATTACGAAAAGGGATATGGAACCTAATAGATTCCCATGGGATGATATTTTTCTAACTGCATATGGTGCTGGTATTAGAATAAAGGGAAGTGCGGATTTCCACGACTGGTTGACAGCTGATGCAATATATCCTCTTTTTAAATACGATGCCCCGCTGCAGAATTCTGAACTGGCTGTACGGCGCATTCGCGACGAAGCGGAAAGGCTACAACAAAGATACAAAGAAAAAGACCTGACTAATAAGGAATCGGCTTTAATCGATGCAAGTTTGGGGCTCAGAACAAAGATCAAAAACGGTAGGTTTGCTCCTGAAATACTTGGTGCGGTTAAAGCGATTCTCAGGAACCTTTTGGATCTTTCCAAAGGTGACACGATTGAAATAACTCGAAGTGGAATTATGGTTGGAGCCGCTAGCCGATGGGTTGGAGAGGCAGAAGTGTCAGAATTGGGTGATGGTTACCGATCTATAGTTACAATATCTTTAGATATCTTAGCCTGGTGGTTCGTATATTGTGATGATTGGATTGGGCAATACGATATAACTAATGTGTTTGGGATAGTTATCATAGACGAAATTGAACAGCATCTACACCCCAGATATCAACGTATTATAATAGAACTCCTCGATCGAACATTCCCAAATGTTCAGTTTATAGTTTCTACTCATTCGCCTTTGTGTGCGGCTGGAACAGCGGATGTGAAAAGGAAGAGCTGGGGCAGAGTAAGGCTTTCGAGTGAGGGAGGACTTACTCGCGCAATCGAAATCCCTTCTCTCGACGGAGTTAGTATGGATGAGATTTTGGAATCTGATGCATTCGGATTAACCGACGCTAGAAATCCTGGTAGCGAGAAGATACGTCGTCGATTTATAGAATTAATGCAGATTCTAGAACCAACAACAGAGCAATTATCCGAGATAGAGGAACTGCGGGCCGTTATTGCGAAGAAAATTCCTAGATCTGGATTACTCCCCAAATACAGGAATGCAAAAGCAAGCCGTGAACGTAGGGAATTCCTTAAACGTATTGATGCAAAGATGTAATATGCTGATTAGGCTATGATTAGACTCAAAGACCGCCCTATCACTCCCAAAAAACTTGGATTGCCTGCAGCGAAACGAGCCAAGAAAAAATTGCATGATTTGATAGCAAGGAGTGAAAGACCTAAAGAGAAAGATTTCAACTCGTCAGTATGGGGAGACAAAAGGGTAAAGAGTTCTCTTCATAAATTTCATAAAGGGAAATGCTGCTATTGTGAGCGTAAAAGAGATAATGGAGCAGAGATTGACGTTGAGCATTACCGCCCAAAAGGTGAAATCAAAGAAGTATCAAAAATTGGATACTGGTGGTTGGCATATGAGTGGACAAATTTGTTTATGGCTTGCAAGAAATGCAATGGGGCGAAGTTGTCAAAGTTCCCGCTCTTGGCGAATGGAGTCCGAGCACTCAAGCCCTCTTCTCCACTCAACAAAGAAAATCCTTTGTTTCCGAACCCAGAAAATGAAGAGGTAGAGAATCTTTTTTGGTGGCGGTTTGACCCTGAACTAAAAATGGCGATACTTCTTCCTCAAGACGAGCGTGCATTTAGAATTATAAAGGAACTAGATCTAAACTCTCCAAACCTCGTCAAGCAGCGGGGGTCTATACTCGAAGGTCTAATTGACATAGCACGCTCTATGGATAAAGCATTCATAATGCGACAAGAAGTGGAACATTGGTCGGAAAGGATATTTGAGGAGACTAAACCAGATAATGAATTCGCCAGCATGAGACGCTGTTTTTTTATCGATAGGGGATTTAGAAGCCAAGTTTGCAAGGACTAAAAAATGTGTTCAGTTAGCCTTTTTGAACTTTCACTGGTAATTTTTTTGAGCTTCTGTCACTTCCGAACATATCACTTTAGTTGAACTTAGAGGCCTCTTTAACGAACAAACTGAGATTCCAGCTTTCAGTGATAACGCAATTCCGGCTGCTTCGTGGTAGTTCTCAGCAAAATACAGCTGTCCATTTTCAAACGGAAGGTCCGAAAAAGAATTTTTCATTCGGCAATGGCGATCCCGAACCGCAATGACAGGAATGCCTTGTTCCAATGCGGCTATTACAGGCAGACCTAGGCAGCCATCTGGCAAGACTAGGCAAGAGACATCCGAGGCATCCAAGATGTTTGAATTTCCCGCATGTTGTCCAGCAACTGGATGCGGTGCACTATGAAGGCCCTTTAGCACGCAGTGTAGGTAGGTCGTTGATACGGCTTCTGCCGCCTTTCGGGGATCCACGATTCCAACATCAAGGTTCATGATTTCCGATGAATTCATCATGGGAGCATGAGCGGACGGAATATCGTAAATTGAGGAAATGGCGTGCGTGAGCATCGCCTCAACCCCACCCCAAGGGTTGACCATGTCCTCTGAATCTGGCCCAAAATAATCTGAGTGGAAATGGGTTGGAATGTTGATCAAAGTTGAAAGAGCGACTGCATCGAACTCGTTTTTATGCGATTCGATTACGTCACAGAGACGCTCAAAGAACTCGATACGCCCAACCGCCCGGCCAGACGGAGAAGAGAGAGATCTTAGAATCGCAGGATTCTCTAACTTAACTACGAGCGGGCAGTCCAAGCCCAGGGAAGCCCTGGCAGCAGAAGCTGAGTTGATTGAAAGATCGTGAAAGAATGGTTCTGTGTGCTCGTCAACGATGAGCATCACTCTATTAGCACGCACTTTTCGAAGACCGACCGTCCCCATCAGCAATTGCGCAATTAGACTACCCTCAACGTAGAGCCCATTATCCGGTAGCTCGTTAATATCCGCTGCATTAACAACGTTAGGGTGCGTTATGAGATTATCGGCGAGAGATGCGAAAAGGCGGGCGACTGCACCTCCATCACCCGAATGACCGCCAAGTTCACATCCGACTCCGGTTGGAATGAGGAGAGCGACATTAAACTCGTTAACGTTTTCATAAGGCCGCTTCTGGAATTCAAAAATCGATTTGATTTTGGAAGCCCTGCTTGCCGACTCGGACAGCACCCCTACTTCGCACGTATACTCTTTCTCGTCAGATTCGGTGACAACGAATCGGATGGGCGTTTCGTCAGGCCCTAGTTGGCGTGTTATTTCCTCTGATATCGAAGGGAAAAGCGACTCGGGAGAAGGCGTTGGTATTTTAAGCTGTCGTTCGGTAATTAGCATTTTATTAAATCCGATCGATAACGTGATAGCTTACGGCCTTTCCGCCAAACCAGTTTTCAGCAAATTTCTTCGCTTCATCTGCGTCAAACTCCTTACAGGAGAAAAGATTAATGTAGGCGGACTCAAGAACGTCGAGAGTGTGGATTACGATATTGCTGGTTAAAATGAACTGCACTGCGGAGGTTCCTTTTAAATGAGGTTCAGTCTGCTGTTCTTCGGGTGGGACACCGTGATCGTCCCACCACGTGAGCTTACAACGCTGCATGTCAATGAGATCGCATAGCTCTTTGAAGAACCTACGTATGCTTTTACGCGTGAACGTATCTGGATCGCAATTGTGCAAATCCAAAATGAGCTCCTTGCCGTATGGTTTGATTTGTTTGCTTCGCATAGCCTCCAGTCGTTCCAATCGAGAACGTTGCAGCCACGACCTTTGGTAGTCCAGTCGAATCCAGGAGGACATCCGAGGAGACGGTAACAGCGATCTTCTGCCTTCGTGCTTTTCCTCGCGAAGAGGAGGGACAATCGGAATCGAGAGAGTTTAGATGGAATGCCCCCCTCGCTACACTTCAGACCCAGTGCTTCACAACTAGCTTACCCCCTTTAAGTGGTGCGTACAGCGGTTCGCCTTCGATCAAGCAAAGCTGGTCTAAGAACCGGTCAGTAGGGAAGCAAAAGGGCTGGTACTGAATGGGAAATGCTATGTATCGACACACTAAAATACGAGCTTGAACTCAGTCGAACTTTGGCGAGCAGTGTATTACTATGTGTATTACTTGCTCCTCTAGAGTGCCTTAGCGTGGCTTTAATGCACTTATAATCAACCACTTATAAAGTGGCGGAGAGAGCGGGATTCGAACCCGCGGTACGGTGTGACCCGTACGACGATTTAGCAAACCGTTGCTTTCGACCACTCAGCCATCTCTCCTACAAGGTGAGTGGGAACTCTGCTCATCTGCATTCGGAGATCAAGAATTAAAATCCAGATAATCGCCGCCAATTGCCCAGCCAATTTTTCTCGTTTAGGATCTTTACGCCAATACACGAACTCCCTATAAGTGGATAATCAGGATCTCCCACTAACCGACACTATAATGGAAAGCAAAAAACCTCTCATCATCGTTCTCGTTCTCGCCATCCTAGCCGCGGGCTTTTTCGCATTCAAATCGATGAATGCAGGCAAAGGTAGAGCTGCCGAACAGGAGCAAATCGCCGCCCTCGAGCTAGCCGTTCAAGAAAAGGAACAACTCGCCCAAGCCGAAGCCAAGAAAGCGGCGCTTGCCAATGAAGCGCGTCGGCTCGCCGAAGCAAACGCCTCCAAGAACGCAGCGGCGGAAAGCGCCCAGCTCGCGGAGATCGCCACCTTGAAAGCCCGAGAGCAAGAAGCCTTGCGCCAAGCGGCTGCGGCCAAACAAGCCGCGGAGAGAGAGAAGGCTCGCCTCGCCGCCGACAAGACCGCGATCGAAGCGGAAAGCAACCGCATAAAAATGCTGCGCGAAAAGGAGTCCGCCGAAGCCGCCACCAAATTGAAATCCGTCCAGGATGCGCTCGCGAGATCCGAGAGTCAAAAGCGCCAGGAAATCGCCACAGCCCGAGAACAAGCCCGTCAAGAGGCGATAACAGAAATGGAAGCGCGCGCCGCAGCAAGAGGCCAAATGGCCATGACCGAGGTGGTCTCGAAAGACCGAGCCAGTTCCCCTACTCGATCGACGGCACCAAAAATCTTCAGACAGAAAACGAACACCAATCGCCTCCAGCCATCGTACATTTTGTTTCCGGATAAGCTCCGATAAAACAGCGAGATAATACAATTTTTCGAAAGCCGATGCCTTAGCGCGTCGGCTTTCTCGCTATCCAGAAGCGACAATCTTCGGAAAACTCCGACACTTCCGTTCGCTCCCGGGCGATCTCGCTTCGCATTTTGTCATCCAACAAAAGCCAACCCGCCGCCTCGAGGTCCTCCGCAACATCCGCCCGCCTGGGGACATGCATGAAGGTCGTCCCATGCTCGGTCGAGAAATGCCGGTCGCCCTCCTCTATCAAATTGGGGTTTCGTTCCACGTCATGGTCGTAATTGGCTCCGTCTTTGAAAACAACCCGATACAATCGGTCGTCTCGGTCGAGAGTCGTGAAAACGAAACAGCCCCCCGGCTTGAGAATCCGGAAAACCTCCGAAAGCGCCGCGCGACGGGCTGTTCTCCCAGGAATCTGCATGAGTCCATTGAAACCGAAGACCACCGCTCCAAACGCTTCCTCGCCGTAGCTCAAACAAGTCGCGTCTTCGCGGCAAAACGGAATCGACGCGCCGAAATGCTCCGCGATCTCCCGGGCCTCGACAACCATCTCCTCAGAGAAATCCGCTCCTTCGACCTGACCAAAGCCAATATCCCGGAGTCCGAACGCGATCCGTCCCGCTCCACACCCGAGATCCAAAATCCGATCATCCCGATCAAGCCAGTTTTCGAAAATCCTTTTCTCCGACTCCCACAGCCCGATATTCGCAACCGCTTTCACATAATGGGCGACCGTTCTGCTGTCTTTGAAATAGCCGCGAACCGTCTCGATATTCATTCAGCTCTCCGCCATCTTGGCGTTTGATAGAAAATTTTCACAAAAAAGATTGATTAGAGTGGAAGAACTGCCCTTATTACGCGGTTTTATTTCAAATGAAAGCAACCATCCAAACGCAGGGCAAGCAGTACACGGTACAAGAGGGCGACGTCCTCATACTCAATCGCTATCCCGAAACCGAAACGGGTTCGAAGCTCGAGATCAGCGAAGTTCTCACCGTAGGTGAAGGCGATGGCTTTCAGCTCGGCAAGCCTTTCGTCAAAGGAGCGATGGTTAAAGCCACGATCCTCGAAAACCGTCGCGGCCGTAAAGTCATCATCTTCAAGAAGAAGAAGCGCAAGGGCTACAACCGTCGCCGCGGTCACCGCCAAGAGCTTTCCGTCATCAAAATCGACTCCATCGAGTCCAAATAATCTACAATAGAGAGACAATACAATGGCTCATAAAAAAGGACAAGGAACCAGTAAGAACGGACGCGACAGCGCGTCGCAGCGACTCGGAGTCAAGAAGTTTGGCGGAGAGCAAGTAATCGCCGGCAACATCATCATCCGCCAGCGCGGGACCCGCTTTCACCCAGGTCAAAACGTCGGCATCGGCCGCGACCACACGCTCTTCGCCCTCACCGACGGCGTAGTGAAATTCGACAAGGAACACCGCAAGGTAGCCGTCGAAGCCTAGAAAAGTTCGCCTTTCAGACTTTCAAAAGCCCTTTCCGCTCGGAAAGGGCTTTTTTCTTTCCCATTTAAGTCGCCGCCGCGCCGTTACGATAATGATTAGGTAAGGCCTCCCTAGCAACATGCCTAAAAAGCGACTCAATGAACTCCTTAAGCAAAGGGCTCTTCTCGAAGAGCACCTCGCCTGGCTGGAGTCGGAAATCGAAGCGCAGCAATGCGAGCTGAGCCCAATCGAAATACCGGAATCCCCTCCTTTCAGTCGACTCGACAAAGACGAACTTCAGCCCGTTGCGGCCGAACCTGAAGCTGGGCCAGCCGAACCCGACCCCAAAGCAGTCGTCGCCGATGTCTACGACGAGCTTGGTCCCGACACCAGTGGCTCGGTCAACAGCACGCGAAAAGGCTGCATCACCCTCTTCGCCATCGCCTTCGTCGTCCTAGCCGCCCTCGTGGTCTGGATCTACGCGAAATATTGAGGCGATGCCTCTCAGAGACAGTTTAATAAGTCAGTTCGACGAATCGTTGGAACGGGACGGCGCCCGTTCACTACCCTAAAATTCCTTCATACAGGTAGCGTTCGGGCGCCGCCCCGAATGTTTTCCATTTGTTAAACAGCCGCTCATTCATCGTCTTTGTCTTCGTCATAATCTTCGTCCTCAGCCGCTTCGCGAAGAAGATTGAGAGAGAGGACGAAGACGAAGAACTTATCGCAAGGCATGTGTATTGGCCATTGCGATTCCGCTTAACATGCTTCCTACGATTCCCAGAAATCCCTGGTCTGTGCCGCAAATGAAGAGATTCGAAACGGGAGTCGTTCCGTCCTTCGACTTTTGCGGAGCGCCGTAGATCGCTCCGCGCTTTCTGCCGGTATACCGCACAACGGTTTTCGGCGTAAACATGTCTTGAGCGATGCAATCAGAGTCGAAGTCCAAACTCGAATCCGGCATGAATTCTCTAGCTGCCGCACAGATCCTCGGTCTCCACTGCTCTTTCGCCTCAACGTATTCTTCATCTGCATACGATGTCCAAGTATCGTGATTCGCGAGACAGGTAACCCGCACCACGCCTTCCGCCAATTGGTCGTCGCCATAGTCGAAGTTGTTCGGGACGCAAATCTCTCCGCTCGTTAGATCCACCGCATCCTCCGCTTGACGATACGCGAACCGGTCGCGCGCATTGAAGAAGACGATCGCATCCTCGCCCCATCCGAAATCGTCCGGCTGCTTCTTGAAAACCGAAATCGTCTCCGTAAACGCGAGCCGCCCGGCATTTTTCTCGGCCGAGCTTTCCAGACCGGGCGCGCAAAGATCGAATGTCTCTGGCAGCCCAACTGATGACAGCACCACATCCGCTTCGATTTCTTCTCCACTATCCAAAACAAGCCGTTCGACCTTGCCGCCAGCAATCGCGATCTTCGCGACTCCGTTATTCATTTTTCGGATACCGCCGGCTTCCTTGTATCGTTTGAGCAGCAATCTTATAATATTCCGAATTCCCTCCAGCGGACGGGCGAACCCTTCGAGAAATATCGATTTGAACATCACCACGAATTGGCCGAAATCCATATCGTCTTCGGTCGAGCTCCCGTAATACATCAATGGGCAGAATATCATATCCTCGAGAAGAGGATCACTCACGCAGCCTCTCACCACTTCCCGGGCGGACTGATACGGATAGTCGAAAACGCTATCGTCAAACGCTTGAATCGCCTCGACCAACTTACGAAATCCATCGATCTGTTTGGGGAAGGTCTTCGCTATTTCCGATTCGAAAAACGCGAACTCGTTATTGAAACAAAGATCCACTCCTGGGAACGCCACGCGCGAACGCCTCTGCTCACACAGCATGAGATCCTCCCGCGCGATTCTCAACTGACGCAGTATCCGGTTGAGCGGCGCGCGCTTGACACCGGGCTTCACGAAGTTGGTCATCGCGTGCAGCCCGACATCGTATTTTCGGCCGTCCTTAGCGTAGAAGCTATTCAATCCGCCCGGGGCGTAGTGTCGCTCGAAGATGCAGACCTTTTTGCCGAAGTGCGCCAGACGAATGCCCGCCGCGATGCCAGACATTCCCGCGCCAATGATCGCTACATCGTATCGTTCCATTCCTTCGTAACAATCAGTTGAATACAAAAAAATGGCCCGACGCTCGCGTCGGACCTAAAAAATCGGCCTGAGAAAAGAGCCTAAACCAATGCGTTGAATTTTGGCGTGAGATACTTCGCGCAGCTATCCAGGGAGACGAGCTCTCCATATTCGGACTCGGGAACCTCGATGCCGTGCTTCTTGCGAAGCTCCATAACGATATCGAGGAAATCCATCGAATCGAGATCCAGTTGCTCTCTCAAAGCCACTTCCGGCTTCACATCGCTTAACTCCTCGTCAGGAGCAATCTCGGCGATGATATCGAGAACCACTTGTTTGCATTCGTCTTTACTCATAAAAATACGTTCGTTTTCTAGTCAGAAACGCGCTCGATAATGAGCGCGGAATTTATACCGAGCATACCAAAGGAGTTATTAAGTAGGGCGTCAACTCGTTTTGCTTTAATCGGCTTGTTCAAAACCAGGTTCGGAATTTCGCACTTCGGATCGAGCTGATCCACGTTGATCGAGGGGTGGACCATCCCATCCTCAAACGAAGGCAAATTGCCCGCCAGCTCCAATGCGCCCGCCGCGCCCATGGCATGTCCAATAAACCCTTTCGTGTTATTGACATAGGTTTCCGGGCAGTCCGCGAACACTTCGCGAATCGCCTCGCACTCCTGAATATCCCCCATGGGAGTCGCCGTGGCGTGAGTATTGACAATGTGGATTTGGCTCGGAGCGATGGCGGCTTTCTTGATGGCGGCTCGCATGCACTGAGTCTGCCGCTCGGGATTCGGGAGCACGTAATCCGTGGCGTCGGAATTGACGTGGTAGCCCGTAATTTCGCCGTAGATCTTCGCCCCGCGAGCCTGGGCGTCCTCAAGCCGCTCAAGCGTGTACAAGGCCCCGCCTTCGCTCACAACGATCCCGTTGCGATCCACGTCGAACGGGCGAGACGCCTTGTTCGGATCCTCGTGCTCCGCCAAAGCGCCCTGGCTTTTAAAGCCTGCGAAAATGCCAAAGGATCGGATGCTCTCCGAGACGCCGCCCGCGATGGCCAGATCGACCTCCCCGAGGCGGAGCATCTGCAAGGCCTGCACCAGGCCGAGATTGCCCGCCGCGCAGGCCGCGCCGATCGTGTACGACGGTCCGGTCACTTTCAGATTGAGCGAGGCTTCTCCCGCGGGGTTGTTGGCGACCGTTCTCGGATTGTGGTGATGGGTCCAGAACTTCGTGTCGTAGTCGAATTTGGAGATATTGTAGATCTCGTTTTCGGTCTCGACGTTTCCGTGCTCGGTGATGCCGACGTAGATCCCCACTCGGTCTTTCGAGAAAGCATCGAAATCGATGCCGCTATCCGCAACCGCCTCGCGAGCGCAGTAAATCGAAATGCTCCCGGCTCGCGTGCCCACGCGGACTTCCTTCCGTTTCTGGTAGCGCATTGGATCGAAATCGCAAACGCCAGCAAGCACCTCGCCCATGTAGCGCATCTCGATACGTTGGATGCCCGCCACCCCGTCCAGGAGATTTTGCCTGAATTCCGAGAGGCTGTTGCCATTGGGGGCAGTCAACCCGATGCCCGTTATTACGATTCTGCTAAGCTCCATTTCGAGAAAAGAATATCTTTGCTATCCGCTTAAGAATGCTCTTTGCGTAGCTAAAAAGCGCGCCTTATCAATACTTAAAGCAGCATTATGAAGATACTCGTCGTCGGAGGAGCCGGATATATCGGAAGTCATTGCGTTCGCCAACTGTTAGCCGCTGGACACGAGCCAGTGATTCTGGACAATTTCGTCTACGGCCATCACGATGCCATCCCCGAAGGCGTCAACGTCTACGAAGGCGATATTGGAGACTGCACATTCGTCCAACCCATCCTCGAAGACGAAGCCATCGAAATCGTCATGCACTTCGCTGCCTTCGCCTACGTGGGCGAATCGGCAATCGACCCGCTCAAGTATTACGACAACAACGTCGCAAAAACGATTCGGCTACTCCAAACTATGCGGGCCGCCAAGGTCGGCAAATTCATTTTCAGCTCCTCCTGCACTATTTTCGGAGAAGCCGCGGAAATGCCCCTACACGAAGATCTCCCTCTCCAATCGTTCAGCGCCTACGGGCAGACCAAACAGGATGTCGAAGTGCTCCTGGGCTATTGCGCCAAAGCCTACGGGCTCTCCTATGCCTGCTTCCGCTACTTCAACGCCTCCGGAGCCGACCCAGATGGCTCAATCGGCGAGGACCACGAGCCCGAAACGCACTTGATCCCTCTCGCGATCCAAGCCGCCGCGGGCCAGCGAGACAAACTAACCGTATTCGGAACGGACTATCCCACGCCAGACGGCACCTGCTTGAGAGACTACATCCACGTCAACGACCTCAGCAGAGCCCATATCGCTTCGTTCGAGAAACTGGACCAGCCCGGAACCGAGCTGCACTACAATCTCGGCACCGGCACGCCCGCCAGCGTATTGGAGGTAATCAACATCGTGCAGGAAGTGACCGGACTAGAAGTGCCCTACGAAACGGGCCCTCGAAGAGACGGAGATGTACCATCCGCATACGCGTATCCTGAAAAAGCAATTAGGGAACTCGGCTGGAACATCGAGTATCCGGACATCAAATCCATCATAGAATCCGCTTGGGTATGGCACAAATCGCATCCTAATGGATTCGAGAAATAGGTAGTTGTAACCGAATTTCCTCATTCGCCGTCCCACTATTTAGGGACCGTGAAAATTGAAATTAAAACCCGTTTTGCGTACAATTGACTGGACCTAGCGGGACGATTGACATAATCATTTTCTTCGATCCAGCTTGATCTACAGGGGAACTACACCTAAGCATACCTAAGTCTCCGTGCTAGTACCTATCACGTAATCCAGCAAAATCGACTACTCATTTATGAACGCGATTATTATCGAGGATCAGATTCTTTTTAGAGAGCTAACCGTTTCCGTGCTGAAGGGAGATTTCGGCCTAAACGTCATCGCCCAATTCGATGACGGCGAGGCGGGGATGAAAGCGTGTCTGGAATTGAGGCCAGATTTGCTCGTGCTTGACATCAAAATCAAAAAGCTCGGCGGCCTAACGGTTTTTAATCGTCTGAAAGACCGAGTGCCGGACATGAAGATCATACTGGTCTCGGCCCACTTTACTCCGGAAATCGTCAAGAGCACCGTCGAACGCGGCGTAAACGGCCTCGTCACGAAAAACAGCTCGATCGAGAGCCTCAAAGACGCAATCGGCCAAATCCTCAAAGGAGCCGTCTACTACTCTCCCGAAGCCTACAATCTTCTGCGGCAGCCAATTAACAGCAAAGACTACAACGATAGTCTGAAAATGCTCACTCCGCGCGAAACCGACGTCCTCCAGATGGTGGGCGAAGGATACAGCTCCAAAGAGATCGCCCAAGCGTTCGGGTTGAGCGTCCGCACAATCGACGCCCACCGGAGCAACATCATGCGCAAGCTCAAGCTTCGAGGCGCGACGGACATGACCCGCCTCGCGGTCAAGCTCAAGCTTGTCAGCCAGGACTAATCGGGCGCGTTTCTTTCGGTCAGCCAAAGTGGCCTGCTCGAAGCGTCTCCAGCTTGTTGATAGGATTTCCTTTGTAGCCGCGATCGCTGATAGCGGTTCATTAATTTATAGATCCCGCGATCAGCGAGCGCGGCTACAGCGAGATATCCGAACTGTCACGAAGGCCTAGTCGAGAAACTGCTTCGCCTCTTCGCCGTAGCTCGCGTATTCCTTCTCTAAAATCGCGGGTAGCGCGAACAAATCGTCAAGGCTTTCATCGTCGTCGCACATATCCACAGCGACACTGGCCAGCAGGTAGATTCGCGAAGCGCCCATCGCAGCCGACGAGCCCTTCATTTTGTGAATGGTATCGTGTATCTCAGATCGGTTGCCTTCTGGCAGAAGCTTCTCGAGCTCGGCGATTAGCTCCGGGCCTTCCGCTTCGAAAATGGTATTCAAACGGGAGAAGAGCGTTTTATCGTGAGGCGCTTGCTCCACAAGCTCCACCACACGTTCACGATTCAAGCATACGATATTCGTTAGATCAGGTAGCGGCATTTCGATTGGGAAACTTAGAATTTCAGTCGCGCCTCCAATGCGCTTCTCAAAGTAACTGCATCTGCATAGATGACAGAGCCCCCACTGGGAAGACCAAAACCAATACGCGACACGTTAATTGAAAAAGGTTCGAGCAAATCGATCAAATAATGGCAGGTCGCCTCTCCTTCGATGTCGTTGGGCAGCGCGAGAATAAGCTCCTCCACATTCCCCTGCTCCGCCCGTTTCAACAAACTCTCGATATTCAAATCCTCCGGCCCGACTCCATTAATCGGCGACAGTTTCCCATGCAGCACGTGATACGCGCCACCGTAGGCTCCCGATTTCTCCAAGGAGAGTAAATCGCTCACGTGCTCGACAACGCACACCTGCCCAGTTTCCAAGCGACGCCCATTCTCGCAAATCGAGCACAACTCCGATTCGCAGATGTTGCCGCAGCACTGGCAGCTCGAAACGTTTTTCCGGGCGCCTTCGAGGGCATTTATCAACGCCTGGCAGCTTTCCGGCTTTTCCAGCAGAAGGTGGATCGCCATCCGCTCAGACGAGCGATAGCCGATACCCGGCAGCTTCTTCAGTTGCTTCTGGAGCGCTTCGAACGAGGGGGTCATTTATGTTTCACTTGTGGAGCGATGAGAGTCCGAAAACGGGACAAACGACTTTCGATTCCCGCTACATCAAACCGGGCAACGCGAGCCCTTCGGTCGCTTTGCCCATCTCCTCGTCGTTGATCACTTTCGCCTGCGCGCTGGCTTCCTTCACCGCCTGCAAAATCGTTTCCTCGACCAGCGACGCCTCCTCCTTGAGCAATTCAGGATCCACCGTGATCGCCTTGAATTCGCCTGCCGCAGTGATCTTGATCACGACTGCCCCACCTCCGCTGGAGAATTCGAGTTCGCGTTCCGCGAGTTCGTTCTGCAGAGATTCGATCTTCTTCTGCATCTTCTGGGCCTGTTTCAGTAATTTTCCTACGCCTGCCATAATTTCGAATATGTGTTAACTGTTTCGCGACGCCGCACCCTCGGCATCCCCATTTGGATACAGCTAGCTTTCGTGGACAAGCTCGGGCGTCAACTCGAAATCAATCCCCCCATGCCATGAAGCGCGTTCCGATATTTCGGGCTCCAGCCGAGGGCTTCCTTAATCACCCGATTCGAGACGCGCCGATTCGCCGGACGCCCTCCCTCGGTTCTCCGAGTCGAGCCCTCTTCACCAATGGACTCGTCGAACACCGGCTTCGCGACCCCCATTTGAGTAGCAAGCACATCAACCAAATCGGACTTCACTAAAGGCTCGTCGTCCACCAGATTGAACAACTCAATTGCCGAAAGATCGCTTTCGAAAACCGCCTCGATTCCCGATACGATATCCTCAAGCCGGATCAGATTCAGATAGTAGTCTCCATACCCCGGCAGGGGCCCATTCGCTGACCGAATCCGATCTAAAAGAAACGAACGCCCAGGTCCGTAAATTCCACCCAAACGCAAAATCGTTTTCGACACATGTTGACTACTCGAGAAAAACACCGCCTCCGACTCCATCATGAGCCGAGACCGCTCGCTGTCCCCGCGCGAGCCCAATTCCTGGACCCAATCGCCACCGCGATCTGGATACACCGAAACACTACTCGTATAGATCGCGCTTCCCGAAAAACCGGACGTTTCCATCCAAAGAGAAAAAAACCGATTTCCGTCCACATAGGAAGTCCGGTAACCATCCAGCGTAGAATCCGCAGAACTCACGCAATTAAGCGCCCAATCGACTCCCCCCCCCGCAAACCCATGCCAGCCCGCCTCATGGACTCTTCCCAGAAAGACCTCAACACCATCCTCTCTCAGCTGATCGGCCGCGGTTTCGTTTCGAGTCACCGCCAACACGCGATGCCCCTTAGCCTTTGCAGAAAGAGCAAATGCCCTCCCCACATAACCACATCCTAGAATTAGGACCTTTTTCATAATCAAGTGCTCGCTAAATAAAGTTTGCCTGCGTCGGCCAATTGCCAGAAAGAATTCACTAGGCTCACGCGCACTATACGATAACAAATCGCGCTTTCCTGTAACAATTGAAAAATCGAGTAGAACTCCCTAGAAAATGGCTCAACCCTATGAAAAAAGCGCGAAATACAGCGATAGCGACCAGGCTCAAGCCAAGCGCGTCCTCGTGCTTCTTTTCAATGGAATCGAGGAAGTCGAAGCCATTGCGCCTGTCGACATCCTCCGCCGAGCCGACGTAGAGGTCACATTGGCGAGCATCGAAACCGATCTCCTCGTCGAAGGCCGAAACAGCATACGCATTCAAGCCGACTGCCTGCTCGACGCAGTTGATCCCAACGACTTCGATCTCGTATTTATCCCTGGCGGACCCGGCGTGCTCCCTCTCGCTGAAAACGAAAACGTGCTGGAGATGATTCGAAACCGCGACCGAAACAAAACGCTCCTCGCCGCCATCTGCGCCGCTCCGAAAGTTCTCGCCGCCGCCGGCGTTCTGCAAAACCGCGAAGCCACCAGCCACAGCTCCGTTCGTCAGGATCTCCCAATTCCCAGCGACAAACGAATCGTCGTTTCCGATCACATCATCACCTCCCAAGGTGCCGGAACCGCTATCGAGCTCGGCCTCAAACTCGCCGAGACGCTCACCGACTCCGACACCGCCCAAACAATCGCCCAATCCATTCACGCCTAACAGCCATCGTATCAAACCGTAGACGCGATCGCGTACGCGACCAGCGGTTGCGTCTATAAAAGAGTTTCCCCTCATGCGCTTAAAACTATGACCAAAGAATTCGACTTCATCGCGATCGGCGGAGGCAGCGGCGGTTTCAACTCCGCTCGTATCGCACGCTCCTACTCGGACAGCGTCGCCATAATCGACGGCGCCCAAGAGCTCGGCGGCCTTTGTATCCTCCGAGGCTGCATGCCGTCCAAAACGCTCATCTACTCCGCCGAAGTGCTTCACCTCGCCCAACAAGCCGAAAAATTCGGC
>JAJFLS010000736.1 GCA_021772595.1 Opitutales bacterium | reverse complement strand
TCCACGATGTCGTCGACGCCGAGGCAGGTGTGCATGAGGTCCTCGGGAAACTCGACCTTGAAATCAGGCGAGTAGGTGAGCTCTAGCATGTGGGCGTTTCCCGGGAGTTCGAGGTGCACGATTTGATTGCCGGAGGGGCTTTTGTCGTTGCGCTTATGCACTTCGAAACCGCAGTTTTTGCAGTACCATTCGATCGACTTTTCGAGATCGCCAACGCGAATTCTAGTGTGGAGAAATTTGATCATGGAAAACACGATGGCGGCTCGGCTGGACATTGCCAAGCGTGATTGAGAGGAAAAGAGAAATGGTTATACAGGAGATTCTGCCCACGACGGAACTTCTCGTCGATAGGCATCTCCTGTAACCATCCGTCGGCGATTTCGGTTCTTATGAATATGGATGTCCAGGAGGGAACAGTTCGCATATGAAAAAGATAGTCGCTTTGGTTTTCGTATTGTCATTTGTCGTGTGGATTTCGGGACAAAATCGTCCCCTGAGAAGGCCGATCATGGAGAAGGTCGATCTTCCGGATCCGGAGTCGAAAATATTTGTAGAAGGAGAGTTCCGGTATATCGAAGGCAACGGGGTCCCCGGGCACGATCACGGTGAATTTCCGAATCGGGGGAACCCGCATACGATTCTGCCACAGCGTTACAAGTGGCGAGTACCGGCTGAGCCGAAAAATGCGGAAGAGCCGACGGAACTGGGACGCAATCCGTTTGGCGTCGCTCTGAACGGAATACCGTTCGACCCCGGCACGGCGGAGTATTGGCAGCATGATCCGAGTTCGGGTTGGCGTTACGAAGCGCTTTCGGGCCATCTGAATCTGGGCGTCGACGACAGCAATGCTCATGTCCAACCGACCGGCGCGTATCATTATCATGGTCTTCCGTTCGGATTGATATTGGAGCGCGGGAAGGCGGATCAAATGACAATGGTGGGCTACGCCGCCGATGGTTTTCCGGTGTACGCGAACTATGGGTACAACGATCGGAAAGATCCGAAAAGCGGTTTTCGAAAAATGACGTCGAGCTGGGAAGTCAAAACTGGAATGCGCCCGAGCGGAGCGAATAGTCCGGGCGATCGGTACGATGGGCGATTTGTAGCGGATTATGAATACGTCGAAGGCTACGGCGATTTGGACGAATGTAACGGTCGCTTCGGGCCGACGCCAGAGTATCCGGAAGGGATCTACCATTACTACATCACCGAGCAATTTCCGTTCGTTCCTCGCATGTACAAAGGCACGCCAGACCGCAGCTTCATAAGACGCGGCGGCGGACGTCCGCCTCGGCGTTGAATCTTCGGTTCTGAGCACCGCAGTTTGAGAGTTGCCGGTATTGACTTTGCCAGTGAGACCGCTGTGTCATTCCTGATGAATATTTGGCATTCCCTAGAGGAATTTGCGTGTAAATTCTAGTGAAGGGAGTGGTTCTATTTGACTAGAACTACGTTCGGGATCAAAAAGTAAAGTTATGCCTCTCCCCGTAACGCATTTCACAAAGGATCTTAAAAAGAAAGTGGATGAAGGGCATTCTTTCTTGCCGATTATCGGCTCGGGCGTGTCTGCTGAATCCGGTATCCCTATTGGCGAGCTTCTGATTCGGACCTTCCTTCCTTTTGTTGACCGAGTAATCGATGAGGAAAAGAGGTGGATCCCGAGAGATGATGATTGGCCTGACCTGAACCCGTATAAGTCCGAAAATGAAGTGGAGGAGTGGCTTCAGCGGACAATTGACGAGATTCAGAATCCGAAACTGGATAGAGAACGATTGGCCCTTTTGTCACAGGCGGTGAAGGCGTCTTCTGATTGGAGGACGATTTTGGAATTTCTAGCGCGAATTCGCGCTTCGTCGGACGAGTCGAAGACCCCCGTTTATGGTTCGGAAAGCACCGGGGTTTGGAGAACGATTTTGGAATTTCTAGCGCGGATTCGCGCTTCGTCGGGCGAGTCGAAGAGCCCCGTTTATGGTTCGGAAAGTACCGGAGTGATCGATGCGGCTTTTCAGAATTTAGTTGAAGAAAAGGAACCTAATCTTGCCCATATTATGTTGGCCCATCTTGCGGCACCCTTGCGAATAGGCTGTTTGCTGACGACGAATTTCGATAATCTGATCGAGAAGTCTTTCAGCAAAATGGAGATGCCTTTAACGGTTTTCGAAATTACGAAAGGATGCACTCTTGCGCCCGCTCAACTGGTTCGGAGGTTTCAATCTCTGGTCAAGCTGCATGGCGGCACTCATGCCTTGCGAGCAGACATGTCCCTCGATCGAGACCCAATCCCTGAAGACCTGGAGGCGTTCCGTTCTTACCTTTCGCTGGAAGAAGGCTCCGAAGTGGATGGCGTGGCGACTAAACATCTGCTAGTGATGGGCGTTGGCGCTCAGGATCAGCGAATCAACAAAATGATTTTGAATGCGAGGGAAAAGACTCCCTTTCATCTTTTTTGGGTAGGGTTTGATCGCAACGGTGCCGGGCGAGTAGAAG
Organism: Opitutales bacterium; assembly: GCA_021772595.1. GTDB lineage: Bacteria > Verrucomicrobiota > Verrucomicrobiia > Opitutales > Opitutaceae > Pelagisphaera. The sequence goes on along the minus strand of JAJFLS010000736.1, from coordinate 378 downwards.
ATATATTCAAGCCCGGCTTTGGGGATGATCTCCACATCACGACGCAACGGCATCTTGGATTGTATCTGCTGAATCTCTATCAGCAGATACAACTATCTCTACCTCCAGCGGGGGCGGACTACTCCGCCGCTGTGAGGGTGCCGCCATTTCCCTATGGCGATGATCCTGCTCATCACGACGTTCGTCCTAGTAGGCCGAACTTCGAAGGTTATGACGAGGAAGCGTATACCGACAAAGTCGAGGGACTTGCGTCGCACGTTGAAGACTCTGAAAAAGGCGTTTTCGTACGCTTGTTTGGGGAGAGAGGGGTCTCTTCAATCGCATCGGCTGCATTCCATAGGCTTTCAACTCATTACAAGTGCGTTTGGTTGGAGTTGG
>JAJFLS010000735.1 GCA_021772595.1 Opitutales bacterium | reverse complement strand
ACTCATCCATTTCGCCGTCTACTGCTTCATCGTCGGAACCGGCGCGATCATCGGCCACTTCGCCCTATAGGTAGCCCACAGCTTGCCTCCAATTTCCAAAGGGCCTCATATCCTAACCGTTTAAATTACAACCTTGTAATTTAAACGGTCGAACGGCTTTCCCCATTCTCTATTAGTTTCGCTCCAGACTTAGTCGTCCAAAGACAGTTGCTCTCTCCCGAATCGCTCTCCACCCTTCCTCGCCATATGAAATTGGGTTTCCTCGCCTCCCACGGTGGCAGTAACATGCAAGCGATCCTCGACGGTTGCGAAACCGGCTCCATTCAAGCCACGCCCGCGCTTCTCATCTGTAATAATCGCAATGCCGGGGCCCTGGAACGTGCCGCAAACGCGCAGATGCCCTCGGTCGTCTTGAATAGCAAAACCCATCCGGAGCCCGACGATCTCGACCGGGCCATGCTCGAAGCGCTCCGCGACGCGAAAATCGATCTCGTCATTCTCGCCGGCTACATGAAGAAAATCGGCCCGAAGACTCTAACCACCTTCAGCAACCGCATCCTCAACATCCATCCCGCGCTCCTTCCAAAACACGGCGGACAAGGCATGTACGGCATGCGCGTCCACGAAGCCGTAATCGTCGCCGGAGAAAAGCAATCCGGCGCCACGGTCCACCTCATCGACGCCGAGTACGACGAAGGCCCCATCCTCCAGCAAATCAGCGTGCCGGTCCTTCCCGACGACACTCCCGAGACTCTCCAGAAACGCGTCCTCGAAAAAGAGCACTTCCTCTATCCCAACACCCTAGCCAAAATCGCCCGCGGCGAAATCAAGCTACCGTAAGGTTATCAGAAACGGAAGAATCCTAACCACAGATAAGATTCTTACAGAATCTCCATCAAAATCCTCAACCCGATCATCTGAGCTCTCTGTGATATCTGTGGTTAGAAAACGCTTTTCTAAAAACCAAGAATTACTTCCGCGGTACGGCGGCGTCGGACTATCGGGAAACCGTAATCGTCAGCTTCTTTTTGCTTTTCGCTCCGACTGATCCCACTCCGTGGATCGACTTCAGCATCGGACGGCCTTCACCGACGCGAACGGTGTATTTACCTTTCGCGTACACTTTGGGGCGATAGCTTTGGCCCTGTACGCGTGTCGTATAGAGGACTTTCCCAGTCGCTTCCTCGATCACTTGCACAACGGGGTTAGAGATTCCTTTGATCTTTAATTCCGGAAGGTAGGCGACTGCTTCGCGACCGTCGTTTTGGCTCATATTAAACTCCATCGGCCAGCCAGGATACTGTCCAGAGTCACCCTTGCTGACATCGGCAAAACGTGGCCAGCATTCGAATACAACGCTTTGCGCCTTCTTATCGAAACGCACCAGTCCGTATCCATCCGCCCAATCCTCGTTCCGATCGCGTTCTCCGCGGCGATTCGATTCAGGGTCGGGATTCGCGTAGGCTACCATCGTGATCTTGTTGCCGAGACCATCTTCGTAGTCGCCAGTCCAGGGCAACGGGCTGCCTTCGATCGGATTCGCTCCGGACTCTCCGCCTTCCGGCCACCACCAGCGCGAATAGTAATTGTTGACAAGCGCCGGGCTGACGAACGTGACCGGTCCGTCGCGGTATTCCTCGATTCCGTGATGCGTCACGACCGACAGGTGCTGGTCGCCCGCCAGGTGGAAGGCCATCGCCTTGCGCATCTCGCGAAGGGCGTTGTTGCGTCCCGTCTGCGGCCAGCCGTTGCTGTCGAGGTCCGCCAGCAAGCGATCCTCGAACCGTCCGTGCAAATGCACAGCTCCCGCGAAATTGGTTTGAGACAAAACGCACTTCATGTCCGCCCCAGTCCAGTCTTCCGACCAGTTCGAAAGGAAAGCAATCTGACGTTCTCCCAGAAGCTCCAATCCCGGCACATCCACCGCGGACCGCTTGTACGTAGGCTCGTTGATGTGATCCGGACGCGGACCCATCTTGGGAATCTCACCGTTGGGACCGGTCTTGAATTTGCGGTCTTCGATGATGGCGAAGTCTACGCCGCCGACGTTGTAGCTTGTATAATAAACGCCGATACCTTGCGCGATGGCCGCGGGATCGAACGCGTCCGGCAAGTGCCAAGTCTGGCAGCGCTCGACCATCCTTACGTAATCGGCGGGATAGAAATAGCCGCCGTCGTTGCCATGGGGTGTCGACGAGCGCACTCCGCCCTCACCCCAGAGATTTCCTTGCCCGATATCGTGGTCGTCGGGGATCGTCACGACCGGCCGGTCTTTGATGATCTCGCGAAATTGCATGCCCCACATCAGCCAGCCCGCCGTGTGCTCGGTGTGGTCGTACGTCTGGTCGCCCGCGAAGAAGAGCATGTCCGGATCCTGCTTCTTTAGGTTAGCCACCATTGCATCGCGGTCACCACGGTCCCGGTTCGAATTGCAGGACAAAGAACCGATGACGATCTCGTTCTTGTCGTGCGGATTGCGGCGAATGAGGCCTTCGAAAACGGACTTCGCTCCATGTCTCACTCGGTATGGAATGCTCTTATTCTCATCCCAGCCCTCCAGCCGGAAATGAGCCGACCAGCCGAGTTCGTAAACTGGGGCAGTCGCCGTTTCTTGCCACTCGCCGCCAATCTTAAGTTCGAGGCGTGCAACACGCGCTTCATCCGGACGCAGCGGGTAAAGTTGAGCGGTCATCTTGAGCGTGCCGCGATCGACCGTGTACACAGCAAAGGCCATCACCTCGTCGCGCGGAACCTTGACCATTTCCAGCCAGGCTTTCCTCCCTTCGTGCGTTTTATTCCACCACTCACCAGTGGCCCCCGAGTCCAGGTCCTTCCAGTCGGGACCGAAGTCCGCAGCTTGAAGCGTCAAAACGCTAATCGATAGTGATAGAAGAAATGAGAGAAGCTTCATGGGCAGTCGTTTTGGATCAGTTTTCGCGAAACTAGGGTAGCATCGCCAACAAACTATACCTGCTTCTCAATGAATTTGGCCCCCTATGTCAAAGGAGATCCTGAGCGGGGCAAAAAAACGAACGGAATGCCCCCAAAACACTCCATAATAAGCGTCCCGATTACTCGATTTCGCCAATCTCGTCGAGATAGCTAAACACCCGCTCTGCTTCGACCTCGTCGATGATGCTGATGGCGAAGCCAACGTGGACGAGAACATAGTCATCGACTTTGGCTTCCGGAGTGTACGCGAGATTGATCTCCTTCACTAGGCCGCCGAACGACACCCGTCCGCTGCGTAGCAACGGATCGTCGCCTTTGATATCGAGAAGCTGTCCTGGAATAGCGAGGCACATGACGAATTGTTAATCAGTTTGCAACGATAGTAGGCGCGATGCAACCACCGCCTGACCCAAAGCGAGCCCGCCATCATTCGGCGGAACCTGCTGATGCCAAATCGGACGAAACCCCGCAGCCCGGAGTTGCTCGATCGCCAGTTCGAGGAGGAGCGCGTTCTGGAAGCAACCACCGGTGAGCGCCACCACTGGGCAATCGGCCTTCTTGGCTACACTTGCCACGAGCTCCGCCAGCGTCAGATGGAAGCGGCGAGAAATCAGAGCAGGGGCAGCCCTCGATTTCATCAGGTCATCGACAACCGCATGCAGGAGCGGCGTCCAGTCGATCTCCCGCTCCTCGGCAAGCTCCGCATGATCAAACGAGTAAGGGGACAAACGAGGATCCGACGAGGCTGCAAACTCAAGGGCCATAGCAGCCTGCCCTTCAAACTCGTTGTAGCGACAAAGGCCGCAAAGCGCGGAAACCGCATCGAATAGCCGTCCCGCGCTAGAGCATCGAGGCGTATTGACATTTTGCTCGATCATACGCTGGGCGACGCGCTGTTCTTCGGCGGTCAAACGATCCGCCAGAGATGTATCCCCGAATCGGACACCCGCCTCGTGGAGACAGCCGAGGGCCGCAAAACGCGGGTCGCGCACCGCCTTTTCTCCACCCGGTAGCGGAAACGAACGCAGCCAGGCGAAGCGTTGAAAGTCGCCACCGTGGCATCTCAGGAATTCGCCTCCCCAGATCGTGCCGTCGTCGCCGTAGCCGGTGCCGTCCCAAGCCACAGCGAGAAATTCCTCATCGCCTCCGATCCCGTTTTCCGCCGCGCAGGCGACTGCGTGGGCATGGTGGTGTTGCACGGTAACGACACGCTGGCCACTCTCCACGGCAAGCTGTTGGCTGTAGTAGCCGGGATGGCGATCGCAGGCGATTGCTCTGGGCTCGGCCCGGCAAAGGGCAGGAAAATCTCCGATATGGCGCTCCAAGGCAGCGCGCGATTCCAAAGACGCGAGATCCCCGAAGTGCTGACTCAGCCGAACCTGGTTCCGCTGGGCCACCGCGATCGTTCCCTTGAGATCGCCGCCGTACGCGAGCGTCGGTATCGAAATATCGGAGACAGCAACCGGTGCCGGCGCGAAACCACGAGAGCGTCGCAGGAGCATGCGGCTGTCGGCCATTTTGCGAACTACCGAGTCATCGACCGGCCTCGCGATGGGTC
>JAJFLS010000734.1 GCA_021772595.1 Opitutales bacterium | reverse complement strand
CTTGACCGCGTCGGCACGGGTGATTTCCTGATGGATAATCAACGGCTCGATCAATTGGTCCTCGATCCGCATGAACGGATTCAGCGAAGTCATTGGGTCCTGAAAAATCATGGCAATGCGCTTGCCGCGAATCGCACGCAGCTCTTCCTCCGAGCAAGACAGAAGATCCGTGCCATCGAACAACGCTTGGCCACCTTCGATCCGCCCAGGCGGCTGGGGGATGAGTCCCATCATGGAATAGCAGGTCACCGATTTTCCCGAGCCCGACTCGCCCACGATTCCCAAAGTCTCGCCCTTTTCGACCTGGAACGATACATCATCCACAGCCTTGGCGACGCCATCGCGGGTATGAAAGTAAGTGCGGAGATTTCGAACGTCGAGTAAAGGCATATAAGATCAGTCTTTAGAGCGGCGAACGTCGAGAGCATCACGCAAGCCATCGCCTAGAAAGTTAAGACAGAAAAGCGAAATGGCCAAAGTCCCGCCCGGGAAAAGAAGCATCCACGGATATTCCTCCATGGCATCCGCGCCCTCCTTGATCAAGGCACCCCATGAAGTCGCGGGCGCCTGCACGCCAAGTCCCAGAAAACTCAATACGGCTTCCAATAGCATCACAGCCGGCACAGTCAATGTCGCATAAACGATCACGGGCCCAATAACATTGGGAATCATATGTCGGAAAATTATCCGAGCTTGCGACAGACCTAAGGCACGAGCCGCCTCGATGAACTCCTCATTTTTCACCGACAAAACTTGTCCCCGCACAATACGGGCCATCGTTAGCCATTCGACCGCGCCGATCGCAGCGAAGATCAAGAACAGATTCCTTCCGAAAAACACCATCAATAGGATAACAAAAATGATAAAAGGGATCGTATATAGTATATCCACGATGCGCATCATTACCGCATCCACTTTCCCGCCTATGTATCCGGATAAGGTCCCGTAGATGACGCCGATCACAAGAGAAACAAAAGTCGCTGCAAGACCCACCATAAGCGAGATTCGTCCGCCAAAAAGCACGCGACTCAATAAATCTCTGCCCAGCATGTCCGTACCCAGCCAATGCTCGGCGCTCGGCGCCGTCGCCCCTAAATCGAGATTCTGCGCGTCATGCGGCTGCCCCACCCAAATGCCAAGTAAGCAAATGAAACCGGTCACCAACAGAATCGCTCCGCCTGAAACCGCGAGATGGTTTTTGCGTAATCGCCTCCAGGAATCTTGCCACAAAGACGCTCCCTTCTCAGCCTGCGCGAGGTCGATGGCTTCTTGTGAATTGGAAATATCTGCAATGTCCGACATGTATTATTCGAATCGCATTCTGGGGTTGAGCCAAACAAGAACTATGTCGGCTATCAAGTTGAGCACGATAATCAACACGGAATAGAAAAGCACCGTGCCCAGTAGCATCGTATAGTCTCGATTAAATGCTGAGAGAATGAAGAATCGCCCGAGGCCCGGTATTTGGAAAATGGTCTCAACAATAAACGAACCCGCTAGCAAGTTAGCCATCGCGGGTCCGAAGAATGAAACTACTGGACGTATACCGCCCTTAAGCGCGTGCCGCAGAATGACACGATTTTCACTCGCGCCCTTCGCCCGGGCCGTACGAATATAGTCTTGCCCCAGCACTTCCAGCATCCCCCCACGAGTCAATCGTGCCACGTAGGCGGCATAATAAACCCCGAGCGTCAATGCTGGCAGCACGCGGTCGCTCGCGAAAAACCATCCACTCGCGTTGTACCACTGCAAATATATGGCAAATACCAGTATCAGAATCGGCCCCATCACAAAACGCGGCACGCAAATACCAATCATCGCCACGGACATCGGCAGATAATCCGTAGTCGTGTTAGGACGAATAGACGCCATAACGCCCGCCCCAATTCCAAGCCCCAACGCAATCATCATGGCCCAAAGCCCTAGCTCTAAGGATACTGGAAAGGAGCTTGCGATCAGTTCGTTAACGCTGCGATTGGAGTATTTAAAAGACGGGCCCAAATCGCCTTGGATCGCGTTTCCCAGCCAGATTAAGTACTGCTGGATAGCTGGTTTATCCAAGTGGTAGTGCGCCTCCAATGCTGCGATCACTTCATCCATCGCCTTCACTTCCTGGTCGAATGGACCTCCTGGAGCAGCCTTCATCATTAGGAAGGTTACAACAGAAATTATCAGCAAAACGGGGATCGCTTGAAGCAAGCGTATGGCGACGAATCGTAACATAAAGATTAGGAAGAAAGGCCCATACTTCTATTCTTCAAGATAGACATGCTTATAGGGATGGTGATCAAGCAAATTTGGATACAAGCCTTTGACACGCTGATCAACGAGATAGGTACTCATGTAATAGTAGATCGGAATAAAGGGGACCTCATCGACGAGAATCTCCTCGGCCTTCTGGAAGATCTCCAATCGTTTTTCAGGATCGTTTTCTTTACTAGCTGCGACAACCAAGCTGTCGTACTCCTTACTCGCCCATCTCGTATTATTGTTACCGCTGTTTCCGGTGTATAGATCCATGAAAGTATTTGGGTCCACATAATCGCCTATCCAACCGAAGCGCACGATATCGAAATCGCCGCGTACTTTCGAATCCAAGTAAACCTTCCACTCCTGATTTTCCAAGCCAACTTCGATCCCCAAATTCTCTTTCCACATTTGCTGGATGGCCTCGGCAATGCTTTTGTGACTTTCCAGAGTGTTGTAGAGAATAGAGAACTTAGGGAAACCCTCTCCGCCCGGATATCCAGCCTCAGCCAGAAGCCTCTGCGCCTCTGGCACATCGTATTCAACCTTGCTACGCGAATTGTAGCCAGCGCAATCAGGCGGGACGATCGAATAGGAAGGGAACTCCCCCGCTCCAGTCACGTTGCGGACAATAGAGTCTCGATCAATGCTCATTGAGAGTGCCTTGCGAACCCGTTTGTCATCGAGACCCTTTATGCTTGTATTCAGCGCGTATTGATAAGTGCCGAGATAAGGTGCATTTAGAAGGCGCGGATCTTTTTCGGCTATGTAATGCGGAATCTTTGGCAATGGCAGTTTGTACGTCTTATGAATCTGCCCAGCACGAAATGCCCGTTCCTCCGTATCCAAACTTTCTATATGGTAAAAATTTATGCCATTAAGCTTTACCGAATCCGCATCCCAATAGAGGGGGTTTTTCCGGACGGACAAGACAGAATTAACATTCCATTCATGCAGTACGAAAGGTCCGTTCCCCACAAAGGTCCCTAAGCGAGCCCACGTATTACTACGGTCCGCAAATCCTCCGTTCGCTTCGACGCTAGCAATATGTACTGGATACCAAGAATGATGATTTATTAGAGAGAGAAAATAGGGTATGGAGTACTCAAGCGTGATCTGCAGTGTCTTATCGTCGAGCGCTTTCGCCCCCACTTGGTCGAAGTCTTCGACCTCTCCTTTGAAATAGGCTTCACCATTGACCAGCGGAAAGAGCATATAAGAATATTCACTCCCTATTGAAGCCGACAAGGCTCGCTTAAATGAGAGCGCGAAATCCTGCGCTGTTACAGAATCCCCATTCGACCAAAGCGCGTCACGCAAATAAAAAGTGTACACTGTGCCGTCTTCAGAAATATCCCATCGCTCAGCCATTCCGGGCACAGGATCCAGGGTAATGGGATCTTCCGACATCAGACCTTCGGTAAGTGCCATCTGTATCGCGTGCTCTTGCACTCCTGTCGTTAGATGGACGTCGATACCACTGGGCTCACTGCCATTTCCCATATGTAGGATTTTATCCTTAACGCCTTGGTCGATCAGCCTGGGCCGATTACCGAAGCCGGACAAGGCGTAGAGCAGAAATACGCCGCCGCCCAGCATTGCTAGGCCGTAGAGAAGTAGTTTGATAAGGTCTCGAGACTTCATTCAGTTCGTACCAAATTACTCGATACCGATTTCCTTTAAGAAAGGTTTGATCGAACGCTCGCGGCCGAGGAACTTCCGGATCGACTCCTCGATGTCGCGCGAACCGCCGGGGGCGTAGATTTCGTCGCGGAGGCGTCGACCGACAGTCTCGTCCATGAAGCCGCCGGGAGCCTCGCGAAAGACGGTCGCCATGTCGGAGGCGATCGCGTCCGCCCAGGCGTATCCATAATATCCAGCATCGTAGCCCATCAGGTGACCGAAGTAGGTCACGAAGGTGGTGTCCTCCGGCACGGGCAGGAGCAGATCGCTGATGATCTCGTTGCCCATCTTCACGACATCGCGTTTATTCTTCGTGCTCACTTTGCTATGCAAGGCCAAGTCGAGCAAACCGAAGGATAACTGCCGACGATAGAAGGTGCCGATGGTAGCGAGGCGGGCTTCCTCCATTTTGTTGAGAACGGACTCGGGGATCTTCTTGCTCGGGTCGCGGTAGTCGGCGGCGAAACCGTCGAGGACTCCCTTGTCCCAGATCCAGCGTTCCAGCATTTGGGACGGGGCCTCGACGAAGTCGCGTGGGACGCTGGTGCCGGAAAAGCGGGCGAACTTCGCGCGGGTCAGGACGGAGTGCAGCGCGTGACCGAACTCGTGGAAGAGCGTCTCCACTTCGTTGTGGGCGAGCAGCGAAGGCGTGTCGCCTTGGGGCGTCGGGAAGTTGCAAATGAGGGCGACGGTCGGGCGTTGGTATTTGCTGTCTGAAAGCTGCTTGCCGTCGATGAGGCCGAACTGGGCGAAGTGGTTGTACTTGCCATCGCGCGGAAACATATCGAGGTAGACCAGACCCAACGGCTCGCCCGTTTCGGAATCGGAAATCAAGTGCAAGGTCAGGTCGTCGACCCATTTGTACGGCGGCACGACCTCTTTAATCGTCAGGCCGAAGCATTGCTCGTAGATACGAAACATACCCGCCAAGGTCGCGTCGTAGGGGAAGTAGACGCGTAGTTGTTCCGTGTCTACAGTGTACTTTTCCTTCTTGAGCTGATTGCTGTAGTAGCGCCAGTCCCAGAGTTCGAATTGGGCGTCGGGGTTTCCCGTCTCGGCGATCTTGAGTTTGAGGAATTCGCCTAGTTCCTCGTCGAGTTTCGGCTGGAGACCGGCGGCCAAATCCTCTTCGAATTTCAGGGCGGTGGCTCCGGTTTTAGCCATCTTCGGCTCGGTCTTGTAGTCGGCCCAAGTGTCGTAGCCCAGCTTCTTCGCGATCGTGTCGCGCATCTCGATGATCTCCTGCAGCAGCGGAGCGTTCTCTTTCCGGGCCAAGGTGTAGCGAGCGAGCTTCATCTCCTTGCGCGTCTCCTCGACTTTGCAATTCTGCATCACCGCCATGAAGTGATAAGTGACGTTGGCCAAAACCGTGTATTCGTCGTCGTCGGTTTTGACGCCCTCTTGGCCGATGAAACTCTCCGGCACGCCTTCGAGCTGGGCGGCGGTGAATACGAGCGACTCTTTCGCCGAAGTGATGTTGCTTTGGAAATCCGTGCTCAATCCGCTGAGCTTCTTGCGGAGCGCCTCGACCTCGTCGCGCCCGGCTTTCGGCAAATGCAATCCAGCCCGGCGGTAGTCGCGTAGCGTTTCCTCCAAAAGCTTGGCGTCCTCGCCGGAAAGCTTGGGCGCGGTATCCGCGTAAGCTTTGACCGCTCGATAGACGTCCTCGCGATAATCCAGTCCGACAGCCCATTCGTCGAAGGCCTTGATCCTCTCCGTGCCGGCATCGCGCATCTCGGCGCTTTGGCTGGTCTCCTTCATCATATAGATGCGATTGGCGACCTGCATCGCATCGTAGCCGATGTCGTCCAGGGCGGCGATCGTGTTTTCGAAAGTGACCTCTCCCGCCTTTAATTGACCGAGCTGGTCGAGAGCGGCGTCGGCATTGGCGATCGCCTGCTCCATCGATGCCTGCACCGCTTCGGTAGTCGTTTCGAAAGCCGGAACCCTCAATACCGAATCGAAAGTCGCCGCCTTTGTCTTGTAAGAAGCGAGACCCGGGGGAGCCTCGCTTTCCTGGCTAAACGATTGCTGACAGGCGAAAACGAGCCCAGTCAGAATGACCGCAAAAGAAAATTGCCAACGCATTAGCTCTAGAGATAGTCGGTTTCCTCAAGCGCCTTCAAGCGGAATCAAGGGCTAATCGCGGAATATTCCGAAGTTGATTCTCTCACGGAGGTCACTGAGATCACGAAGAGAAGAGGGACTCCCTCGTGTTTCTTCGTGAACTTCGTGGTCAACTGATCTTTCCTTTCAACAATCTATGTACGCCAAATTTGCGAAGTGGTACGACACCCACCATCGATCGATCAAGGACTACGCCGCGGAAGCCGAACGGATCGCCTACATCCTTGAAAAGCTCGATACCCAGCCGCGCCAGATCCTCGATGTCGCTTGCGGCGCGGGCGAACACGCTCGGATCCTCGCGGAAACTCATGGCTACCAAGTGGACGGAATCGACCTAGAGCCAGAACTCGTCGAGATAGCCCAGACGAAGAACCCCGGCGGCGACTTCACCGTCGCCGACATGCGCTCCTTTTCGCTGCCGCGAAAGTACGACGCCGTGACCTGCCTCTTCAGCTCGATCAGCTACGTCGAGACGCTTGAAGGCCTCGATTCAACAATCCGCGCAATCGCCAATCATCTTCGCCCGGGCGGATGGCTGATCATCGAGCCCTGGGTCGAGCCCGCGGAATGGACGCCCGGACTGGTCGACGCCACCGAGAGCCACGACGAGGCCAGTGGCACCAGCATTCTTCAAGCCCGACAAGGAGCGACCGACGGAAATGTCTCG
>JAJFLS010000733.1 GCA_021772595.1 Opitutales bacterium | reverse complement strand
ATACACCGCTGGGGCTCCGCCGAAGAAAACGAACAGCAAACCTTCGCCCTCAATGTCGAGTCGCAGCCAGATTTCATCGAGAATGCGCGCCTCGAGCAGACGACGAGCTCGTTCGGCTCCGACGACTGGGAGAAGCCGCTTAACCTGAGCTTCCAAGCGAGGAAGGTCGATGAGCCGGAAGCGGAGATTCTCGAAGGCGAGCTTGTCCTGATGATCATCCCCGACGACAGTAGTTTGAGGCCCGAGGAGCGCCGCTTTGTCATTCCGATTCGCTATCGGCCCGAAGGGAAACAGAGTGACAAGTCGATATTAGTTACCACCGTGCGCGAGGATTTTGAAGGGACTGTCAGTCTCGACGAAACCCATTTGGAATGCCACACAGAGGAGATTCCACTCTACACGAACGAGCCGTTCTGGATCTTCTTCAAAGGGTTTCCCGAAGATAAGATTTTCTATTACAAGCTGATCGGTCCGGATGGCGAGGAAATCGAGACCCATCCGTATTTTCCTGGTCGCGACTACGGCAACGGCATCCTTGTTTCGGGAGAAGGGGCGATAGCCTCCATGTATCGAGCATTCGATGATTACAATATAGTCGACGGAAATTCCGAACCACGCATGGCGGGCGTCTACCAGGTGATGGCCGCCTACTATCGTCCCACGGATGATGATGCTTTAGGGCTGGGCGAAACCTTGGGCGAATTTGAGGAAATTGGAACCTTCGAGCTTCTGCCGCCGGAATTTCATTTCAAAGGGATTATCACCTCGCCCGAACTAATCACCGATTACCTGAGCAAGAAGAATATCCGGTTGACCACTGTGGGCAGTGGGAAATCCGCAACGGTCCGGGCTGACTGGATACGAAAGCGTGGAGAGGAGAACTTGCCCCAAAGCGCGACATTGGATCTGAATTTCAACTTCCCGGACAGCTTCATATGGACTCAAGACAAACTGAAAATTCCGGTATCGATCACCGCTTCCGGCAACACCTCTGGCCAGGAGAGCGAACGCTATAAGACTGAGATTTACCTCAGTTCTCAAAACGGGTTTGTAGTCGTGCCCGATGCGGTGGAGATGACAGCCCGAAATTCCAACGGCTCTCTGAAGCATCGCCGAGGTTACGATATCATAAGTGACTCGGAAGGCGCGAACTATCGCCGGGAATACGGAACCTACGATTTCAATTTTCGCTATCCTGGTATGATCGAGCCTCGGGGGGTCCCTAAGAAAACGGGAGGGTGGCATGTCCGAAATCCGGATACAGTCTGGGCGCTCGTCTACCATATCAATTTGCGCGAGCAGACTGGCACCAATGCGACCACGTATGTCTGGGCGCTTTTCGGCGCTGAACCGGGCGAGTACAGCGGGCCAATGCCTGACGGCTCGACGATTGGAGAACTGACAGAGATCGAAGACGAACCGACGGAAGAGGATCCCGAAGACGAACAAGCCGATGCGACGGGTGAATCAACCGACCCGGAAGGAATCGCTGGGGCTTCAGGAACCAGCCCAGTTGGAGGCGGTGGTTCTGGAGGAACTTCTACCGGAGTATCGCCGTCTAGCGGTTCTTCCGCGACGGGGGGAGCGGATCCTATCCCGACACGTTCGCAGGGTGGCACGCCCGGGCAAGATTCGCAGCTCGAGGATGCGCTTTCCACGGACAACCCCGATCTCGTGCCGCCGAGCCATCCGCGTGTCGCGGGATTCATCGCGGCATGGATCGGTCAAGCGGAGCCGACGGCCAATATCGATCCCGATGTGAACCTCCGCTTCAACGAATGGGGAAACGTCGTTGGCCAAGCCAAAGGAGGGTTCATCACTCAGAATTTCAAGCCGGACGAGGCGGGCGGGTTGAGTTCGCCGGAGTATTTGTGGGGCTTCCGTCGCGGTTTGGATTCTCTCGGGCACTGTCAGCTCGGGGAGTGGGTGATGGCGCAATTGCTGGGCGAAACGCTTACAGGTTGCTCTGGTCGCTTTTCGCAAACTGGGCCGATTCCGGTGCCTGACGTTGTGGGCCAGTTTTTGGACGAGGCGGAGCAAGCCATCGCTGCAGCGGGCTTGGTTCCCGTGATTGAGATCGGCTCTCCCGCTCCCAGGTCGGAAGACGAAGGGCACGTTTCCGGTCAGGATCCTCCTCTGGGTTCGAGTATCAAATCGGGGGATACGGTGGCGATCGAGATTTTTACGAACTACACAGGAAGCGTTTCTGTGCCGGATTTGGCTGGCTTGACAATCGACGAGGCGGAACGCGCATTGTCGGACTTGGGGTTTTCGACGCAATTTCAATTGGGAGATCCGGCTCCTTCCTCGAATTTGGAGGATCGTATCCAGAAACAGGATCCAACCGCGGATTCGAGTCTGGAAGCGTCGGGAACGGTAACGCTCTGGGTATACGCGCCCTACATTCCCGTGATCGTGCCGAATCTCGTAGGCGTTCAGGTCAACGAGGCGGAGCTGATCGCTTTGGAGAGAGGCTTGCTGTTGCGGTCTTTGAAGGGCCCGACGGCCCCGAGTCGTGAGCTCGCGTTCACGGTCGTGTCCCAATCTCCTGCTTCAGGAGCGGAGCTCGATCCGCTGGAGGAGATCGAAGTCGTTGTTTACGAGCAGCCGATTTCGCAACCCGAGCGACCGATCGCTCCGGTGAATGAGTCGAATGAACCTCCCGCTCCTGAGCGGTCGGATCGTCCGGATCCTATCCAAGCGCGACCTTCGCCTACTCAGCCTACTGCTCGGCTGCCTAGCGAAACCGAGTTTCAGGGGGACACTATAACCGTGCCCGCTTCTATTTTTGGAGTGGCGCTGTGGACGGCCGCGCTTCCGGAGGGCGAGGGACTAGGCAATCAGTTGAGGGAAGCGTCCAATCGAAGACCCGCCAATGGCTGGGCTTATTCCGACGATGAGGGCAATCGCATCCACGCAGTGACAGCGATGTACGGAAAGTCGGGAGAACCCAATTCAATAGCGTTTGGTATGTACTGGGAAGAATCGGGGGATACGCGCAGCGATGAGATCCAGTGCGGGGCGCCTTACCAAAGCGAGTACTTTTTCGATGATGAGAATTGGACTATGGGGCGCATGAATAGCGCGAGTCGGCGAGCGGCCGTTTTCTTCATTGGGCCAACTCCCAAGGCCGCAGGGTGCCGGGCGCAACTGCAAGGCCTGCTGAGTCAAATCGAGCGCTTCGCGCGGCCGTGTCCATAAGGGAAAAGTTTTTAAAGCGAATTGAATTTCAACGAGAAACGAACTAACAAAAGAATAAATGAATCTACGAAACTCGAAAAACCGCCTTGTCCTTCTGATTACGCTTTTCTGCCTGCTGGCGCTTCCGATCCAGGCGATAACGGTCGAGGGGAACGTTGTCGCGGCGCAGCCGGATCGAGTCACGGTGGAGGCGGCGGGCGCGAGCGGCGTTCGCCCCGGCGACTCAGTTCGATTTGTCACGCAGGTGGCGGGCAGGACGCTGGACGCCGGGCTGGGAATGGTTGTGAGAGTCGAGGGCTCTTCGATTCAAGCGAAGATCGAGTCGGGTAGAGTGAACATGGGGATGCTGGCGATTATCGAGTTGGCCAGGTTTGTTCACGAATGCGATACACTGGCGTCTTTGGCGGACGACATTTTCGCGGTTTCCGATGGTGTCCGTATCGAGGATCTTGATGCGCTGACCGCGATAAAGATTTGTCGGGACGCGACCAAAGAGCACCCGAAGGAAGCTCGTTTTCATGCACAGTTGGCGTACGCGTACTTGGCGGCCGAGCAGCCGGGAAGGGCGATTCTCTCGTTCGAGCGCGCGTTGAAGATCGAGCCTGGCTATCCGGCGGCGCTCCATAATTTGGCGACAATCTATAGGTTCGGACCGGAAGAGCTGCAAAACCATACCGAAGCCCGCAAGCGATTCAATGCGGCGGCAGAGCTAGAGTATCTGGCGGCGATGCCGATCCTCGGGGAGATGTGCCGCGACGGATTGGGCGGCGAGCCCGACTACGCGGCTGCCGCGAAATGGTTTGAGATCGCTGCGAACGAAGACGATCCGTATTCGCAGAACGCTTTCGGCGAGTGCTACGAGAACGGCTGGGGTGTAGACAAGGATGTGGCGATGGCCTTGCTATGGTACCGGAGCGCCTCGGAGCAGGGGTTCTCGGCGGCTATGCGCAATCTCGGCCGGGCGTTCAAGGATGGCGTGGGAGTGAAGCAGGATCCGGAGAAAGGGTTGGTCTGGTTCGAGAAAGCGGCGGAAGCGGGCGATCAGGAAGCGCAGTACGAAATCGGGATAATTTATCTGAAAGGATTAATTGTGCGGCAAAATGTGGAGCAAGGAATCAAATGGCTGGAGCAGTCGGCGGAGCAGGACTTTGCGAAATCGCTGGCGACGCTAGGGCAGATGCATTTGGACGGACAAGGGTTTAAGCGGAACTATGATCTGGCGGCGCATTATTTTGGAAGAGGGGCGGAAGCGGGCCATACGTCGTCGCAATACAACTACGCGGTCCTGCTGGAGAAAGGATCGGGAGTAGAGAGAGACAAGGAGTTGGCGAGCGACTATTATCGCAAAGCGGCTCGAAAGAACCACAGGCCCTCGCAAGAACGTCTTACGAAACTGAAGCTGGAATGGTAGGGAGGACCAGCTCCTGCTTCGCCAAGGCTGCGAAGGACATGTCGGTCCTCCGATCGTAGTCGCCTCAATAGATTACGTGGCTCATTCGTTTGTAGTTCCGAAAGGAAGTGGAGCCACATGAATATTAAATCTATTCGAGAAACGACTGACGACAAGGCAGCGGGAGGCGTTCGCTGGATGCTCGCGATCATATTTCTGATGACGGGGCCTATGAAGCTGCTCGTGCCGCAGCTCGCCGAAGCTTGGTCTGGTCAGCTGATCGCGGCGGGAATACCGTTGTATGGAATTACGCTCTGGAGCGTGCCATTCATTGAGTTGTTCTTGGGGCTTGTCCTCGCGGTCGGGATTTTCGCCAGACCGGCAGCGGTCGTATCCATCGGGATTATGGTGGTCGCAATCTATGTGCATTTAACGGTCGATGATCCGTCGCTGTTCCCTCTCCAGCCCAAGGAGCCGGTAATCCCGATCGCGGTGATCGCGATGAGTCTTTTCGCGCTTTGGCACGGAGCAGGCGCGTGGAGTTTGGACTTGAAGGAGTCTCAATAGCCGGTGCCAGAAATCGCGAATTTCAAAAAAATAGCATCTTCATGCTTGACAACATACCAACTGGTCGGTTTTTGTGGTTTTCGAATTTATGACACCCGTCCGGCAACACGAAGACACTCGAACCAAGATCCTGGAAACGGCCTTGGATTTATTCCATCGCGGGAGCTACAAAGGGACGAGCATCCATTCGATTGTCGAGCAAGCGGGAATCACGAAGGGCGCCTTGTTCCACTATTTCAAGGGCAAGGACGAGCTGGGATACGCAGTGGTGGACGAGTGCATTCGAATGCATATCATGGAGACTTGGGTGGA
>JAJFLS010000732.1 GCA_021772595.1 Opitutales bacterium | reverse complement strand
GCTTAGGGATAAGCAGCCCTACCATAGTCGACTCCATTGCATTGGGGCTTACCGATGAATTTGATACATGAATAACGAACGATCGAAACAGGCGAGGTTTTCGCTGATGATGTTGCTGCAGTACTTCACGCGTGGAGCGTGGTTTGTGACTTTGGGGACGTATCTGGGGAAAGGGCTGGAGCAATCAGGAAGCTTCATCGGCGACTCGTATAGCTTGTTCGGGATCGGGGCGATCATCACTCCGTTTTTTGTGGGCATGATCGCGGACCGTTTCTTTGCGACTCAACGCGTGTTGGGCGTGCTGAATATCGGGGCCGCGCTGCTGATGTTGGTTCTTTCGAAAGTTACGGATCCGTCTGCGTTCTTTTGGATTCTGTTCGCCTATTGTATTGTCTATACGCCTACGGAGGCGCTGAGCAATTCAATCGTCTTTCATCACCTGCCTCGGAAATATTTTCCGTATGTTCGATTGTTTGGAACGATCGGTTGGGTGCTGGCGAGTCTTTCGGTTAATATGGTCTTGGGCCACTTCGTTCCCGATGTGGAAATGACTGCAGTGCCGTTGATGCTGTCGGCTGGGGCGTCGATCGTTTTAGGGATCTACAATTTCACACTGCCGAAAACGGAGGTGCAGCGCAAAGGAGAGCCAGTGACGTTAAACGACATTATCAGCATTGACGCGTTGAGGATGCTGAAGGACCCGAGTTTCGTGGTTTTTCTCGGGGCGTGCCTGCTGATCGGGATTCCTATTCAGATGTACTTCGCGTTTTTCAACTTGTTTCTGAACGACATAGGCGTGGCGAATGTCGCCAGCAAGATGTCGCTGGGACAAGTGTCGGAGGCGGCTTTTATGGTATTCATTCCGTGGATGATTGCTCGGGTGGGGCTGAAGTGGATGATGGCGCTCGGGCTCGCGTTTTGGTCAATCCGCTATTTCATGTTCGCCTATATCACGGTCGGTTCGGAAGCGTTGATCATCTTTGCGATTCTGATTCATGGAGCCTGCTATGATTTCTTCAACGTGACTGGGTCCATCTACGTGGACATGAAAGCGGGGGAGAAGGTGCGTTCTGCGGCACAAGGTTTGTTCATGCTCGTGTTTCTCGGGCTCGGGAAGTTCGTCGGCTCCAAAGTTGCGGGGAAGATATCGTCGAGATATGAAAGCGGAGCTGACGGCGGCGAATTCGACTGGGAGGCGATTTTCAATGTGACGGGCGTGATTACGTGTGTGATTACGTTTTTGTTTATACTAATGTTTCGGGATAGGCGAAAGTACGATTTGGATGGGAAGAATGGATAGAAGGTTTTTAACCACAGATGACCTAGAGCAGCGAAGCCGCAACCAAAACGAGAATTTGTTTTTAACCACTGAGGACACTGATTTACACTGATGATGTTGGGCTTCGAGATTAGTTTAGAGGATGACTTATTGAGTGGTGAGGAACTGCGTTCGAGGGTCTTTTCTGGGATAAGCATCAGTGTTCTTCGGTGTCCTCAGTGAATCTAAGATTCTTTGAAGATCATTGGCTTATAGAATTTCAATTTAGAAACCTTGTCTAAAAAACAAAATTATGACGGATAGTAGTACAGAGAACACAGATGAGAATCGATTAAGGAAGCATTTTCGTTCGAATCTCTGTGTCACCTGTGGTTAAATTTGGCATTTTTATATGATGGATACGAAAAGAGTCGGGATAATCGGTTGTGGCGCTCGGGGGCTGAATCACATTGGTTTTAATATGGTCGATAGTGTCGATACGACCGGGTTGGTGATCGCTTCGGTTTCTAATCGCTCGAAGGAAAGTTCGGACTATGCGGCGGACGAACTGGAGAAGCGGTATCGATCGATTGGGCACGAAGTCAGCGTTTCGCGGCCCGCGACTTATCAGGAGTTGCTTGCCGATGATTCGCTGGATTTGGTGGTGATCACTTCTCATACGGATGCGCATGCGGAGCACACGTTGGCAGCGCTGGAGACGGGCAAGAAAGTTTATTTGGACAAGCCTATCTCGGTGACGCTTGAAGACGGTAGGCTCATAGCGGATGCGGAGCAACGTACAGGAAATCGTTTGCTGATGGGATTTACGCGACGGTACGAGGATTCTTGGGTCAAGATGAAGCAGCTGTTGGATGATGGAGCGGTCGGGTCGCTGCAAATGATTTTGCTGCGCTCGATTATTCCCTACAGTCGATATCTGCAAGGCTGGCATAGGAAGCGGGAATGGTCGGGAGGGCCGTTGAACGACAAGTGCAGTCACCATTTCGATGTGTTCCGGTGGATTGCGGATTCGGATTGCGGATCGATGGGCGCTTTTGGTGGTCGGTCGGGCGTTTTCAAGCCAGACCCAACGGCTCCGAAGCGCTGTTCGGAATGCGACCGGGATTGCGCGTATCGGCGTTCGGAAGTATTGGAGGAATCAAAGGAAACGGTTAGTAGCTCATTTGTGAATACGCGCAATCTGGACGATGAGCGCTCAATGCAAGATGCCTGTGTTTTTAGTCCTGAGAATGATGTGGAGGATTTCGGGAGCATAAATTTACAGCTTGGCAGCGGGGTTGTGGGAAATCTGTTCTTTACGATATTCGGGCCGATGGCTCCGGATGGGGAAACGCTGGAATTGGTTGGGGATTCGGGGCGACTGGTATTGTCACGATCTGACGGGATGATTCGAAGCTACACGAATTATGGGAAGCAGACGGAAGAGTTTTTCGCGGGCGGAAACAATTTCGATTCGTCGCACTATGGTTCGGATAAGAATTTGGTTAAGCACATGAGGGAGTTCTGCGATGGGGAGGATCCTGAGTGCGATGCGCGGGATGGGTTGGCTTCGTTGGAAATGGTCTGCGCGGCGAGGGAGTCGTTTGATGCGAAGGGAGCATTGAAGGAGTTGCCCGCAGATTACGCAGATAAATAGGATGAGTGTTTTGCCCACGGATTACACGGATCAACACGGATGAATTTTATAAAGTTTTTCGAAAGCAGGATTAGACCAAACTTCTTATAGGAACAAAGATTTCTCCCACGAAGGACACAGAGAACACCAAGAAATTGCTACTCAAAAGGAGGAACTTCGTGGTGCTTGGTGTCCTTCGTGGGAGAGAGTATTGATCTAATAGATGTCGATCATTAAATTTATAGAGCTAGGGGATTAGCTGAACAGAAATTATGGAATGTGGATTACAATTCTATAGGGAGCGAACATTGCTGTTCGGGGATTTGCATAATCACTGCGGGCTTTCGTATGGGCATGGCAGTTTGGAGGATGCGCTTAGGAATGCCCGTGAGCAGTTGGATTTTTGCTCGATTACGGGACATGCGCATTGGCCGGATATGCCGGATCCGGATGAACGAATTCAGTACATAATCGATTTCCACAAGGAAGGTTTCGCCAAGTTGAAAAGGGATTGGCCTCAGATGATGGATACGCTGAAAGCGTATGATGAAGAGGGTCGGTTCATCGTTTTTCCGGGGTTCGAGATTCACTCTAATGCGGACGGGGATCGGACGATTCTATATAAGGCGATCTATGGAGAGATTATTTATGCGGACAGTATCGGGGATCTTCATCGTCGATTGGCGGAGTTGAAGAACGAAGGGGTCGAGACGATCGCCTTTCCGCATCATATCGGGTATCGGCGGGGGACTCGGGGGATCAATTGGTCGACGTTCGATCC
>JAJFLS010000731.1 GCA_021772595.1 Opitutales bacterium | reverse complement strand
TGTCTCGCGCATGGGGCCGAGTGGATCATCTAACATCGGTTAAAGACTCCAAGAAACTCCGCGAGGCCCATAACGCGATGCTGCCGAAAGTCACGAAGTTCAACTCCAGCATTCCGTTGAACGCCCGGCTCTGGAGCGCGTTGAAAGGATTTGCGGAAAAGCCGGAGGCTCAAAGCCTGAGCGGAATCTCGAAGCGGTTTTTCGGCGAAACTGTCGCGGACTTCGAGCAGGCGGGTGCGAACCTTCCGCAGGATCGAAAAACGCGTCTAGAGGAGATCAACAAGGAGCTTGCCAAGAAGACTCAGAAATATTCGGAGAACGTGCTCGATGCGACCAACGCATACGAGCTTTTGGTGGAAGATGAAACGCGTCTGGCGGGATTGCCGGATTCGGCGCGTCAAGCGGCGGCCCAAAGCGCGCGAAACAAGAATCTGGGTACGAATGACAAGCCGGTTTGGCGATTCAC
This sequence comes from Opitutales bacterium, assembly GCA_021772595.1. Classification (GTDB taxonomy): domain Bacteria; phylum Verrucomicrobiota; class Verrucomicrobiia; order Opitutales; family Opitutaceae; genus Pelagisphaera. Next base: position 3,652 of record JAJFLS010000731.1, on the reverse strand, counting down.
TCTGCATGCGCCGTCGCTGATACCGGTTTTGAAATTCGCGGATGACGAAAGCTTGCGGCGAGAGATTTTCGAAGTGTCGTCGAAAGTCGGCCTGAGTGAACCCTACGATAACACGCAGCTAATACGCGATATTCTGATGCTACGAGCGGAGAAGGCCTCGCTGCTGGGCAAGGATAATTTCGCCGACAACGCGCTCCAGCGTCGCATGGCAGGCACCGGAGCGAAAGCTCTCGCGTTTGTCGAGCAACTGCACGATCGGTCGAAGGGCGCTTTTCAGCGGGAGATCGAGGAGCTGGAGCAATTTGTTGCTGAGCGAATAGGAGCGCCGCGCGATCGTCTCCAACCTTGGGATACGTCGTATTGGGCGGAAAAGCTGCGACAGGAGCGCTACGATTTCGACGAAGAGGAGCTTAGGCCCTACTTCCCGATAGATCGAGTGCTCGACGGGATGTTTCGCTCGACTGAGTGTTTGTTTGGAATTCGTATTCAGGATCACGAGGGAGCGTCCAGCTGGAGCGATGCGGTGAAGGTCTACGATCTGCTAGACGCGTCGGGTGAGCTGCTCGGCTATTTCTACGCGGACTGGCATCCGCGCGAAGAAAAACGTGGCGGCGCGTGGATGAATTTTCTGGATACGGGCGCTCCGGGAAAAGCAGGCGAAGACAGAGAGCCGCACGTTGGATTAATTTGCGGAAACATGACCGCGCCGATTGGCGATAAGCCTGCTCTATTGACTCACGACGAAGTGGAAACGGTCTTTCACGAGTTCGGACACTTGCTGCATCACTTGCTGGGCGATATTGAAATCAAGTCGCTATCCGGGGTGAATGTCGCTTGGGATTTCGTGGAGCTGCCTTCGCAGATCATGGAGAACTGGTGTTGGAATCGCGAGAGTCTGGACCTGTTCGCTCGTCACCACGAAACGGGTGAGGCTATCCCTGAGGAACTGTTTCAGAAAATGATCGCTGCCCGAAATTTCAATGCGGCGATTATGATGATGCGCCAATTGTCGCTGGGAAAAATGGATTTGGAGATGCATTTGAATCCGGAGAAATACTGCACTGGAAATCTGGATACGGCGATCCGAGAAACGATTGAATCCTATTCGATACCCTACAAGTCGAAGCCGCCATGCATCGCGCGCCGCTTCACTCATTTATTTTCCAGCCCGGTCGGATACGCGGCGGGATACTACTCCTACAAATGGGCGGAAGTGCTGGACGCGGACGCGTTTACTCGCTTCGAAAAGGAGGGGATTTTCAACGAGAAAACGGGAGCGGATTTCCGGCGATGCATTTTATCTAAGGGTAATTCTGAAGATCCGATGGGGCTCTTTAAAGCTTTTATGGGGCGCGAACCAGATCCTGAAGCATTGCTAAAGAGAGCCGGACTGGCTTAGTCTTCAAAGATATAAGCGAAACTCGATTTGAAAACGGGATCCTCATCTTTTTGGCGGTCACTTTTGAAGTGGTCAGTTAGACTCCTCCTTTTCGGAATGCTTGGGCTCGTCATTGCTCTGGCGACTCTCCCGTTCTGGATGGGAATAGCCGCGCGTGGCTTGGCTCCGAAAGACTTGGTTACGTTCGAGCGATACGAGAGGGTGAGTTATGGGCGATTCGCGTTCGAGAATGTCGAGATAAAATCGCCGCAAGCCAACGTGACGATTGATCGAGTCGAAGTGTATTCGCCGCTGGCCTGGCTTGTGAACGCTGCGCAAGAGGACGCCACCTTACCCTTCGCTAAAATCGGGACAGTCCGTGTGGATGTTTTGGAGACCGAAGCGGATCCGGAGGAACCGTCGGGAGAGATGCCGCAGGACTTGTTGGCGGCAATCGAGATGATCGAGGCCCCGTTGGGATTGGCAGCATATTGGGCGCCTTACGTGGTCGTCGATTCAGTTGTGGCGAACGTCGGCGATCAGAAGATCGTGGCTAATGAGATCGTTTGGAGGGACTTGAGGTTTTCGCTGACGGCGGTTCATGATCGATATTCTGAATACGAATGGGAATTCGCAGCCGATCTGCGACCGGAGGAAATGGCGGTTCGGCTAACTTCGAAGCAAGCCGAACTGGAAATGGAAAGCCGCTTGCACGTGGAAAAGGATGCGGCAGCGTTGGAGACGAAGCTGACCTTGAAGGATAATTTCCTGGAGGCGACGGCGCAGTTCGGAAAAGAAAATTGGCTCCCCGTGGAGGCGAGCTGGAAGGCCAGCGACTGGTCGATCGCGAGCGAGGACTATGCGATTGGCGGACCGTATTCGAAGTTCGACTTCGGTATTGAGGGCGACTGGAAAGAAGGCTCGTATCGCAATAGCGTCAGCGGGAGCGCAACGCCAATGGAGGAGAACGGGTACAGCTTGCCGCCTGTGGATTTCGAGAGCTCGCTATCCGGCGATCTTGATAATCTGAATATCGAGAGTTTTCATCTTTCTTCGCCCGGACTGGAGGCGCGGGCGACAGAGCCGGTCGGATTGGATCTGAGCGATCTTCGATTGGCGGGTGAAGTGAAATTCGACATCGATTTCGATTTGTCACTTCTGAAAATCGATACGCTTGCAGGGAAATTTTCCGGTGAAGCGTTTCTGAGCGCCAACGAAGCCGGGGAACCTCTGGGGAGATTCTTGCTAGAAGGAAGCGGCGTTACATATGATGAATTGGTCGCGGACCAATTCGCTATCGAGACTACGCTGGCGTGGCCTGACTTGAGTATTGAGACTGTGGATATCACGTTGACTACTGGCTCAAAGATTCTTGCCAAAGGCGCTGCGAACCTGGAGAGCCGGGAGATCGCTCCGAGTTCTGTTGAGGTGGTTTTCTCAGAGGAAGTTTTGCAGAAGTTTTTGCCAGCGGGAATCGCTGTCAGGGAGGTGAGCGCTACAGCGATTGTTGAAGGTCCTTTGAGTCAATTGATACACTCGGGCAAGCTGGGTGTGAATTCGTTCGAGACGAATGCGTTGAGGCCCTTGTCAGTCGAAATCGAATGGAATGGCGCGGATACTGAGATCGAGCGATTGAATGTGAATGTCGATAACGGCGAAGCGAGCTTCGGGTCTTCGCTGAAGGGCGCTCTCGTCGAAGAGCGGATTCAGGTAACCCTCGACGCGTTTGATTTGTCGAATGGTCAAGGAGTTCTGGCGTCGCTCGATTCGACTACGGAAATTGATCTCGCCTTAGGCGATCTGATTAAGGGTGCGGTTCGCGCGTTTTCGCTATCGGGAAAAAACTCGAATGTCTCTTTGGAGGCGGATTTCGCCTATCCTGAGAGCGCGAAGCTGTCGGCGGAATTTAGTGAATTGGATACGGAATTGTGGATTGATCCCTGGTTGAAGGCTCCGCTGCCAAAGGCGCGATTGAACGAATTAACCGCGTTGGCCCAATGGGATAACGGTCCGATCGAAGCGGAAGCGAATTTGGATGCTGCGGTTGTTTTGAACGAAAGCGAACTTCTGTTGAAAGGATCGATTTCGCTGATCGAAGAATCGATTCGAATGAGCGCGTTCGCCGTCTCGGATTTGGAAGGTCCGTTGCTGCAGTTGGAAGGCCGATTGCCATACCAAGTGGATCCAGCGGCGGAGAACTTCGTAGTTGCGGATCCAGACGCGGAGCTGGCTCTATCGATCGAGACAAGCGACAGCCCTACCATTATCGGACTT
>JAJFLS010000074.1 GCA_021772595.1 Opitutales bacterium | reverse complement strand
AATCAATCTACGCCGAGAAATAGCCAAATCGAAAACGATGGACGACATGCGGGACCTCGTGGCGCAAGCCAATGGGAAAACCTTTTTCGACGCATTCCGTAAACAAATCGAAACCTTCAGAGAGCGCGAATCCAAGCTGCTGAATGAACGTAATGAATCGGCGAACTCGCTCGCGGGTTTCACTCAAAACATCCTCCTATGGGGTTCGCTCACAATCATCATCGCTTCCCTTGTCGTTACTTTGCTGCTGACGAAGTCAATCATCGTTCCTTTTCAGAAAATATTCGGGGGCTTAAAGAAATTCAGTATTAATGAACTCGATACAGTTCGGCAAACCTTTCAAGACATCATCGGCGACCTCAGAGACAATGGAAACCAAATGTCTAGCGCATCGCAAAGTCTCGCTGAGGGTTCAAGCGAGCAAGCGTCCAGCCTCGAGGAAATCTCCGCATCGCTGGAGGAAATGTCATCGTCGACTCAGGAAAATGCGAATAACGCCTCGAGCGCTAATGACAGGGTAGGATCGACAGTGGCTGATATCGAAAAAGGGATGGAGTCCACCAAACGCATGCAAGAAGCCATGGACCAAATTAAAAGCTCCTCAGATGAGACAGCCAGAGTCATCAAAACAATCGATGAGATCGCTTTCCAAACCAATATCCTTGCCCTGAATGCTGCAGTAGAGGCCGCGAGAGCGGGAGAAGCAGGAGCTGGATTCGCAGTTGTCGCCGAAGAAGTACGCAGCCTGGCGATGCGCTCAGCGGAAGCCGCTCGCAATACTGCTGAACTGATCGAAGTATCTCAGGAGAATTCGGATCGCGGCGTGGATGTGACTCAGGAAGTCGGATCCTTGTTTGAGAGTATCGTCACCTCATCTCAAGAAGTACGCGAACGGATGACGCTCGTTGCCAATGCGAGCTCTGAACAAGCGCGAGGCATCGAGCAAGTCAGTACAGCGGTTACTCAGCTTGATGGAGTAACTCAACAGAACGCCGCAAGAGCTGAAGAATCCTCCTCCGCATCCCATTCCGTAATGAACATCGTAGGACAATTGATCGATCTAACAGATAAAAAACAAGGGTCCAGCAATACCTCATTCGATCAGGCCACTGCTTTTGATGCGAACAACACGCCCGACGATTCCGCATCATTCGAGAGCGATTCGAATCAACGAACCCAATCGCCGACCGTCCCCGAAGTCGAATACTTCAACTAGAGAGATCTAGCAGCGAATCAGGTGAAAAGCCTCTACCTATGTAGAGGCTTAAAAACACGCCCCTCATATCCCCATGAAAAAAACACATCTACCCCACTGCCTTGTTTTGATAATTTCTCTATGCTTCCCTCTCGCACAGGGAGCGCCAGAAATGAGCAAGGCTCAAATGCAATCGCGATTAGCTGAAATGGAAGCGACTCTCAGTGCGCAACAAGCAGCAATTGCCGATCTGCAAATTATGCTAGCCGCTACCGCCAACGAAGCGCAACGCTCAGAAGCGACCAATGCGTCTCTCGTTTCTTCCCTTCCTCGGCAGCTTGCCATCAGCTCAAGGCCTCTGTCGATCGACATGGAAGCGTTCATGCGTTATGCCTATGATACTAGCGGCGACGGCGACTTCAATAGCTTCGATTTCAATCGCATTTTTCTCGGCATGAACTGGGATCTAGGCGATTCAACCAAAGTTCGCTATACCCTAGAAGGCGGCGATATTCGCGAAAACGGAGACAAGCAGTTCGAGCTCTTTACAAAACACTTTTTCCTAGAGTTCAATGACACCTTGTACGATTCCAGCTATATACGCGTGGGCGTCACCGGACTGCCTTGGGTCGGCTACGAAGAAGGAATTTGGGGCTACCGTGTTCAAGGTACAGTATTGCCCGATCGCTTCGGCTATATGGTCGGCGAGGATCTCGGAGTGGCCATGGGCGGCAAGCTATCCAGTGGCTATGGAGATTGGCAGGTCAATGTCGCGAATGGCGAAGGCTTTGCCGGAGCGGAAAAAGGCAGTGGCAAAACCTACCATGGGCGCTTAACCGTAAATCCATTCCCCTTCAGCGACAGCGGCTGGGAAAACGTATTCGTCACTGGATTCGCCTCTACCGGATCGCACGAGAACGACGGCAGTCGCCAAATTGCCCAAATCGGCTACAAAGATCCTTCGAGATTCACATTCGTTTCCGAATATTTCCGAGCAACGGATCCGGCGGCCATGATGGCTGGAAGGCATCCAAGTCTCGCCGCAAGGTCGGGGCGAGAATCGACAGCCAACGGCACGTCTATCTACAGCACGATAAACGCAAACGCATTCGCGGCCGATTCGGATCCTTCCAGATGGGAATTCATCGCTCGCTGGGACCATCTCGATCCCGACACGGACATCGATAACAACACAATCGATCTCTCTATTCTAGGAGTTAGCTATCGGTACAACGATTACGTAAAATTCCTCGCAGATTGGGAAAAGATCGACTACGAGAGCGGCGCATTGAAAACGGACGAAGAGCTAATAATGCTCCACATCCAGACAAACCTTTAAGCAGGAACGTCGGAAATCAAGGCCCACCCGCCCCCCCTTGCAGATTTTTTGAATAAAGGATCTCCGTGAGAAGGAGGGTGTTGAAAAAGTCTGAATGAGCTTCAATTTTTGCAGTGGCGTCGCTTGCGGCGATCGCCATCGGTT
>JAJFLS010000730.1 GCA_021772595.1 Opitutales bacterium | reverse complement strand
CGACCTGAGGCTTTCCGACGTCCACTTCGACGCCGTAAGTGCGCTTAAGGATGTCCACTTAGATGTCGAGGTGAAGCTCGCCCATACCCTTGATGATCGTTTCGCCGGAATCTTCGTCGGTCTCGACGCGGAAGGATGGGTCTTCCTTTACCATTTTGCCGATCGCGATGGAGAGCTTTTCGGCGTTGGCCTTGTCGCGAGTGGCTATGGCGATCGAGATGACGGGGTCTGGAAATACCATCGGCTCGAGTGTCGCGGGATTGTTGGGATCGCAGAGCGTGTGGCCGGTTTGGGTATTCTTCATTCCAAGAAGCGCCACGATGTCTCCGGCTTGCGCGGAATCGACTTCCTCGCGGGAGTCGGCGTGCATTTCGACGATGCGGCCGATGCGCTCTGTCTTGCCTGTAAACGTGTTGAGGACGGAGGTGCCTTTTTCCAATTTTCCGGAGTAGATACGCGTGAAGGTCAGGGCGCCATACTTGTCGTCCATGATCTTGAACGCGAGAGCGCGAAGCGGCTTGCTGACGTCTACGGTGGCGACATCGCCGGTTTCGTTGCCTTCGAGATCGATTTCCGGTTGAGGCTTAACTTCGGTAGGCGAAGGCAGGTAGTCTACGACCGCGTCAAGAATGAGTTGCACGCCTTTGTTCTTGAACGAGGAGCCGCAGTAGGTCGGGAAGAAATCGAGGGCGATGGTGCCTTTGCGAACGCAGGCCTTTATCTGATCGATCGATGGCTCTTCGCCGTCGAGGTACTTTTCCATCAGGTCGTCGTCCTGCTCGACTGCGGTCTCGATGAGCTTTTCGCGCCATTCTTCGACGGCGTCCTTCATGTCTTCGGGAACGTCTTTGACTTCGTAGTTCAGTGGATCGCCGGAGTCATCCCAAACCCAGGCCTTGCGGGTGAGGAGATCGACGATACCTGTCAGTTCGCTTTCTTTGCCGATCGGCAGGACCATGACTATCGGATTGGCTCCGAGTACTTCTTCGACTTGCTTGACGACGCGCAGGAAGTCGGCACCGATGCGGTCGAGCTTGTTAACATAGATAATGCGAGCGACTTCCGAGTCGTTGGCGTAACGCCAGTTGGTTTCGGACTGGGGCTCGACGCCGCCGGAACCGCAGAAAACGCCGACGCCACCGTCGAGAACTTTCAGCGAGCGGTAGACTTCGATGGTGAAGTCAACGTGGCCGGGAGTATCGATGATGTTGAACCGGTAGTCCTTCCAGAAACAGGTAGTCGCGGCGGACTGGATCGTGATCCCTCGCTCTTGCTCCTGCTCCATAAAGTCGGTTGTCGCAGCGCCATCGTGAACTTCGCCGATCTTGTGGATCTTGCCGGTGAGCTTTAGAAAACGCTCAGTTGTGGTGGTCTTGCCGGCATCGACGTGGGCGAAGATTCCGATGTTTCGGTAACGTGATAGGTCTGTTGACATTTTGCTTTTCGTTAAGTTGCGATCAGCGAGATTTCTCTCGTGAAACCATACGCGCGTATAGATAGTTTTGAGTCTGGCAACGCTATAATGAAGTTTGGTGCGGTATTGGTCGCCAAAGCCTTGCGACCGTCGCCGTGATCGGAGAGCAGCCGCACCGAGAAGATGAGGTGGAGTCTGCCGAATTGTCCTTAGGTTGATGGGTGTGGAGTAAGTGTGAATAGATTTTAAGAAAGGGCGTAACGATTCGTCGATTGTAGGAGCCTGCTTGCAGGCGATTGTTCCCCTGGGCTACGGCGAAGAAAATCGCCTGCAAGCAGGCCTCCTACAATTGATAGACGCCTGCGCGATTGAACGACGCAGTCGCTCAGCTACGGGAAGAGCGCTCCGCGGGCAATAGGTAGCGGGGCGACTGTGCCGTTCCGAGCGATTAGAGGTTTGCATTTCGAGTGGGCGATTCCAATCTGAAGCGGATGTCAGAGAAACCGATTGTCAAGAGCGCGGACTCGTTTCCGGCGGATGTGGTTGGAGCAGGGACGGGGACGACGCGGCAAGTGCTTATCAGCGACCAAGATGCCCCGAATTTCGCCCTGAGGCGCTTTATAATGGAGCCGGGCGGCGGAATGCCCAAGCACACGAACTCGGTCGAGCACGAGCAGTACATCCTCCGGGGAAGCGCGAGCGTGGGTATCGCCGACGAGATTTTCAAGGTGACGGCGGGCGATGCGGTCTATATCCCGCAAGGCGTGCCTCACTGGTACGACGCGGATGCGGAGGAGGGCTTCGAGTTTCTCTGCATCGTGCCGAACAAGGAAGATGTGATCCAATTGTGCGATAATGGTTGCTGAATCGATCTAAACGGGTAAAATGCCGAAGCCGGTTTTGCCCGCTCTGCACCAGAGAATAAGATAGCCTAAACCCCAAATTCGTATGAACCCAACAAAGTACTTCACGCGTGTTATCGTGCTCGCGTCACTATTCGCGTTCGCTGCGAGCGGACTCAAAGCCCAAGACGAGGAGAAGACCGTCGCCGGCTACCTGTTCTTCAGCCTCGATGTGAGCGCGGAGTCGGGCAAATCCCATTTCCCAGTGGTCGCCGTCGATAAGAAGAATATCTGGGTGGACAACGGAAAAAAGGTCAAGAAGACGTCGTCCCTAGCGCATTGCCAAGTACAGACGGATTTGAAGCTGTCGGAGAGCTATGCCGAGGTGCTGGATATGGATTTCAAAACGTCGTCGTTGAGAAATACTCATCGAAGTGCCAGGGCGATTTCAGATTCGCGAGCTATACAAATGGATAGCGAAGCCGCGATCAATTTTATTAATACTGAGGTGGGTGACCCGGACGGAGGGAGTGCTACTGGGGGTTCGCCTTCTGATTCCAAAGAAGCTAGAATCGCGAATATTACGAGCACCTCCGAAAATATCCAATCGGCCATGCAGGAGGGCTATGACGATCAAACATTTGAAGTAGCCGAAGCTGCGGATACCATCCAGGTAGTGGGAACATTGCTTCCTGGGACGAATGTGAAAGAAGCGTATGGCGTTGTTATGGTGACGTATGAACTAGAAGACCGGAAACCGGGAAAGGATGTGGCTCGAGGCATATTAGCTGGAGCAGTGCACATTGGCGATTTGAAAAAGGATGAAGTCGCGAAGATACGCCTACGCGTAGTGGTCGGAGAGTTTAACAAGAAAACGGCTAAATTTAATCTGTACATATTTTCGAAGGGAGGGGAGCCGGTGGCGCTAAGCAACTCCCAGGGACTCAAGTCGCTAACTTCTAAGCAGGTCAGCACTTACAAGGAGCTTGTTCGAAATGCTGCAGCGAAATCGGGTAGCTAAACGCAGGTTGTTCCGGGGTCAATTTGATGGATATGGTAGAAGGTTTCGAATTCTTCTGTATTGCGCAAAGCAAGGAAAATGTGATCCAATTGCGCGGCTCCGGTTGCTGAATCGATTTAAATAGCTAGATTGCCGAAACCAAATTCGCTAGCGCTGCGTTATAAGATAGTGAAGCTTTAACCCCCGAACTCGCATGAAATCAGCCAAATCCTTTAAGCGCCTCTTCGCGCTCGTATCACTTTTTGCGTTCGCCGTGAGCGGACTCTATGCCCAGGACGCGGAGGAGAACGCGGCAGGCTACCTCTTCTTCAGTCTCGATGTCAGCGCGGAGTCTGGTCGGTCTCATTTCCCGATTGTCGCCGTTGACCAGAAGAATATCTACGTGGACAACGGAATGGCGGTTAAAAAAGTGTCGGCCCGAGCGTCTTGCCGGGTTCGAAAGGAACTGATGCTGGCGGAGAACTACGCAGAGGTGCTGGATATAGACTTCAACACGTCGTCGATGAGGAATCTTCAACGACAGGCCAATGCGGTTTCGGACATGCATGTAGCGCAATTTCAGAGCGAGACCGAAATCGCTCTAATTAAAGGATCGGTGGGATTCGGGGAGGAATTGAGCGATACGGCCCAAGCTCAAATCGAAGACATCCAGCAGACTAACGACGATTTTCAGACGGGCATGCAGGAAGGGCTTGATCATGGCGCGTTCGAGGTGGATGAGTTTGCGGATACGGTTCACGTGAGAAGTACATTGCTCCCGAATAGGGATATGGAAGATACCTATTGTGTGGTTGTTGTGAGTTATCGGCGGGAGGATCCGGAATCCCGAGAGTTTGAAGGCGAAGGGCTTTTCGCGCGGGCACGCTACGTCGGGGATTTGAGAAAAGACGAGCTCACTGTGATCCGAGTGCGGTGCGCGGTGGGGGAATTCAATACCGATACTGCCGAATACCAATTGTACCTCTTTTCTAAAGAAGGAGAGCCTGTGGCCTTGAGCAATTCCCAAGGACTCAAGCCGCTAACCGCCCAGCAAGTTGCCACATTCAAGGAGCTTTCCGAAAAGACCGCTCTTAAGAGAGGGAGCTGAAAACTGACGAAGTCTTCTTGCGGCGGCGAAGAGCGGCTGTTTAATTAGCGTTCTCCGTATCTCGGATAGGCGCTTTTTATTCAACTTGTTCAGCATTGATGCCCTTGACCTAATTCGTCCGTGAAGTCCATCCGTTCACAAATAATTCCCCTAAGTTTCTCGGTGCTTATCGCGTTCGGGCTATACGGGCAAGATTCCCAAGAAGCTCCTGCGGGCTACCTGTTTTTAGGAGTCGAGGCCAGTGCCCAGTCTGGCAAATCCTTCTTTCCAATCGTCAAGATGGACAAGAAGAAAATCCACGTGGACAGCGGGATGAGTATAAAAAAAGTTTCGCCGCGGGCACGCTGCAGAACTGGCGCGAAGTTGACCGTTTCCGATCGGCTCGTAGAAGTATTGGAAATGGGTTTCAGCACTTCTTCGATGGCGAACATGCGTCGCTCTTCGGATGCGATTTCGGACATGCAATTGGCGGAGGCCCAGGCTGATTTTCAAGTCAACGCTCTCCTGACAGGGGGGCAGACCCCTGCTACGGCGGGGCCGTTGGGATCCCAGCCATCAACAGTCGATGAAGTTCGAGCCAGCAATCGAGAATTCCAGGATGACGTGCAACGCGATATTGATGATGGGGAATTCGAAGTAGGCGGTCTCGTGGATACGGTCTTTCTGAAAAGCGAATTTCTTCCAGCGACGGATATTGCGGGAGCTTACTGCGTGGTAGTTGTGACGTACAACAAGCGCGACTACAATTCAGGAGAATACACAGGGAAGGGCGGAATCGCGCGTGCGAAGTTCATCGGAGATTTGAGGAAGGACGAACTTTTCAAACTTAAGGCGCGAATCTCGACTTCCGAGTTCAATCAGAGAGGCGCGGAATACCAAGTGTATCTCTACTCGGAAGAGGGTGAGCCAGTCGCGTTGAGCAACTCGCGCGGATTAAAGCCGCTCAACCGCGCGGATTACAACAAGTTCACGAACGCCTTGAATTAATAATCACGCGGCCTAAAGTGTTACTCAATTGATCAAGCCGATGGTAGGGCTGCTTATCCCTAAGC
>JAJFLS010000729.1 GCA_021772595.1 Opitutales bacterium | reverse complement strand
TTTCCGCGTTTCTATCTCAATTCAAAAAAGGAAGTGTATTATGAAGAGTAAAGTAATGGTTGGTTCTGGAGTGTGTATTGCATTTGCGGGTTTGTTTCTCGCTTCTGCCCAGGCCGCGGAAGGCGGCGAGGGAAAGGAGGGCAATTCTAAAACGCCTCTCGGCAAAAGACTTTCTGTGGATCTCAGTGATGTAGAGGTCGGGGCTCTGCCCGACGGTCTCCTCTCCGCGAGGCCCGCAGACAAAGGGGTGTGCAAATGGGAGAAGATTATCGATTATGGCCCGGGGGATAGCGCGTCCAAGGCTCACGAGTGCCTTGGGGTGCCCGTGCCCCCCGGTTTCGCATTCAACCTCTTGCTCGCCGAAGATACGAATTTGCAGGATCTGAAGATGGTTGCGAACGTGAAAACGATTTCGGGGAAAATCGATCAGGGTGGCGGCTTGATCTGGAGGGTGAAGGACGTGAATAATTACTATCTTGCCCGGTGGAAAGGTCTGCATAGGGACCTGCAAATCTTCTCTGTGGTCGAGAGAAAGAGTATCCTGCTCGGTGTGGTCGAAGATCTCGAGATCGTTCCGGGGACTTGGACGCGTATGGAGATCGAGCACGCGGGCGACAAAATCGAAGTGAGATTCGGCAAGGCGGTTTTGCAATTGACCGATTCGACGTTTACTGAGCCCGGGATGGTTGGCCTGTGGTGCAAGGCCGATGCCGTCACAAGGTTTCGCGACTGGGAAATAGAAGCGGACCGCCGATCAGCCCAGACCACGGAAGGCGGCGAAAGAAAGCCATTTAAGATGCCTCGCGGCTTCAAACTGATTCGTTAGTATCAGGGATTTAATGACTGTTAATTAAGTCAGTTCTGCGAATCGTTGGAACGGGGCGGCGCCCGTCCGCTACCCTGAAACTCCCTTCAAATAGGTAGCGTTCGGGAGCCGTCCCGAATGTTTTCCCAATTATTAAACAGTCTCTTAGGCATCGAGATTCTGCCCGATGAATTAGCTACTTCGAAGATTTTCATTGCAAATCTAGATAGGATTTTCACTTACTGGAGAACAATCAGCTGTTCGCATTTCCGCGTTTCTATCTCAATTCAAAAAAGGAAGTGTATTATGAAGAGTAAAGTAATGGCTGGTTCGGCGTTATTTATCGCATTAATGGGCCTGTTTTTCGTTTCGGCCCAGACCGCAGAAGCCGGTAAAAAACCGACGGATACGCCTCCGGGCTTTAAACTGGCATTTGATCTCAGCCATGCGGAGCTCGGCGAACTGCCTCCCGGGCTTGTCCCCGCAATGACCTTGAATAAAGGCGAGACCGGATCGTGCCGCTGGCAGAAAGTCTTCGATCCCCTGCCTCCGGTTGAAGGCATGTCGCCGAACAGAGGACGCAGGGTCCTTGAAGTGACCGAGCCCGCCGGCGTCGGCTACAACCTCTTGTTCGCCGATGGGACGAACCTTCAGGACATCAATATGATCGTGCGAATCAAGGATTACGGAGGAAAGAAGCATCAAGGTGGTGGCATGATCTGGCGGGCGAAGGACGAGGATAATTATTACCTCACGCGTTGGGATCCTCTGGAGAAAGACGTTCGAATCTACCACGTGGTAGACGGAAAGCGCACCTTGATCGGCAGCACCGGCGAAAAGATCGAGACTCAGGAAAGGAAGTGGCACGGCTTCACTGTCAAGCATGTGGGCGACAAGATCACAGTGACGTTCCTGTCGCCAGGAAAGCCTGTTTTGGAAGTGACCGATTCCACGATCTCCGGCCCCGGTATGGTGGGCTTGTGGACGAATGGCGACGCTGTCACGAGGTTTCGCGACCTGGAAGTGGAAACCGCCGGACGATCGACGCGCGATATAAAAGGCGGGGCCGTGAAAGCCTTTAACGTTCCCCAAGTCTTCAGCCTGATACTTAGTGTCGAGGATGTGGAAATCGGTACGCTGCCCGAAGGATTTGTGAGCGCGACGACTTTAAACAAAGACCAGTGCAAGTGGGAGACCATCGTCGATGTCTACCCCGCAAGCTACAGAGGTCCCGGTAAGCCGCCTAAAGAGCGCAACGTCATTAATGTGACCGAACCCGCTGGCTCGGGCTTCAATGTCCTGATGGCCGAGCGGACGAATTTCCAGGATCTTAGATACACGGTGACGCTAGAGGCGAATTCCGGAAAGATCGACCAAGGCGGCGGCCCGATTTGGCGCGCGAAAGACGAGAACAACTACTATGTCGCGCGGTGGAATCCCTTGGAGGAGAACGTTCGCGTCTATCACGTCATAGGCGGGAAGCGGACCCAGATCGGCACAGTCGAAGACATCAAGGCAAATCCAAATGCTAAGCACGACTGGCGCTTGTTGGGGATCGAGCACGTCGGCGATCAGATTAAGCTGTTTTTGGACGGCAAGGAGATTTTGCAAGTGACTGATTCGACGCTTACGGAGTCCGGAATGTTGGGCCTCTGGACAAAGGCCGACGCCGCTACGAAGTTCCGCGACTTGAAAGTGGAAAACGCAGGCCTGTAGGCTTAAGCCGCAGGGACCACCGAACAGTATTTATTTTTGGAGACAGTCTAACTATGCAACGTCGAAACCTTATGTGGATATGCCTATTTCTCTTTTGCGCGACACGCCTCGCAGCATACGAGAAAGCTCCTTATTTAATTTACGAAGGGGTTAATACGGAAATGACGGTCCTCTGGCAAATCGATGGAAGTCAGCCTTGCCGGATATCATGGGGATTGGATGAGTCGTATTCTTTGAGTTCCGTGATCACGAAGGAGTACGGGAGCTCTCATCAACACAAGTACGCCGTCAGCGATCTCATTCCCGGAGAGAAGTACTTCTACAAGGTTGTCGCCCTGGTCGGCGTTGAGGGCGAGTTCCAGGAGATCGATATCGGCACCGGCTCGTTTCTCGCCGCTCCGTCGGAGGACGCGACCGATCTGAAGTTTTTCGTTTGCGGCGACACGCGAGGAGCTCCTGCCGAGCTCGATGTCGTTTGCGCTCAAATGATCAATACGTACACGAATAGGCCTGATTTCCAGACGTTCAACATTCACACGGGCGATTGGTCCGACCGGGGGCAGGAAGACAAGTGGGATGAGGAGTTCTTCGGCGCCGGTTATGTCAGCAAAGGGAGGATGTTGTCCGAGGTCCCGTTTCAAGGTTGCTGGGGAAATCATGAAGACAATGGTGTCGTTTACGGGAAATACTATCCGTATCCCTACGTCAGCGAGGGCTACGATCAATACTGGTCTTTCGACTACGGCCCGGCACATATTGCCGTCGTCGATATGAAAAACTCGTTCGACTATCCCGCCGCCAAAGCGGTTCGCAAAAATATCGATCTGACAGGCGTTACCACGAGCTACAAGAAAGGCTCCGCGCAGAATGAATGGTTGAAGAAGGACTTGGCCTCGAGCGACAAGCCCTGGAAATTCGTAATTCATCACATGCCCGCTTACTCTTCGGAAGCGAACCATGGCAGTGACGTATTCGCGCAAGAGCATCTGCAGCCCCTCTATGAGGAATACGATGTGGATATCGTTTTTTCGGGGCACAATCATTACTACGCGCACAGTGAATACAACGGCGTGAAGCACATCGTAGCCGGAGGCGGCGGGGCCGGGGGCGGGAATCCCGTCATGTCTCCCGACTGGGTTAAGGCGATCGCCGATGGCTACTCGTTTTGCGAAATCGAAATCTCCGGCGAAACGCTGACGCTCGTCTGCCGAAGCGAGGCGGGTAAGGTTTTAGACAGCTTCAGGCTTACTCACGCTAAAAATTAATACGTAAGGAAAAAAGAGAAATTATGAATAAGTCTACACCTACTGTCGTTTTGTTGAGTTTGCTGAGTCTTCTTGTCGCTTCCCAGGCTGGCTTTGCTAATGAACAACCGTCGCTTGAGCGTGTTGCTGTCATTGGGCTAAGCGGCTCTGCGGGAGATTTGAACCAAATGGCTTACAGTAACAAACGCAAACATCTGTTTCTGGCCAATAAGGCTAACACTTCACTTGATGTGATTGATGTGGAATCAAACCAAGTGTTCCAGGAACTACACGAGGATATCGGTGGTTCCGGTGTTGAATATGCTCCTGATCGCGAATGGGCATTTATTGCGGAAGGTAAAGTCTGCAATGTTTACGAGTATAAGAATAACAAATACAAACTGTTAAAGGCCATTGAGACAGAGGCATGCAGCAAAGTCAGGTACAATCCGGACAACCAGCGGATTTATCTAATGAATAAAATCGATGGTAGGCGGTTTCTCAGCGTGTATGATGCCGACTCATTTACGCAATTGGCCAATATCGAATTACCGGGTGTATTTTCCGTTTTTGAAATTGATAGGAAAAGGCAGAAAATTTTCTTAAATGGCTACAATTCGCTCTACAAAGTTGATCTAAAATTTAACACGCTTGAAGAAACGTTCCCAATTGATAGCGACAAATCGAGAGTCTTTAAGCCTATGGCCTTAGATGAAAAGAATAACCGAGTGTTTTTAGGGACGCGAAAGCCGCCGCAGGTTGTTGCTTTTGATGGCGACACTGGAAGGGAGATCGCGAGCGTTGATATTGCGGCTGATATGGACAACATCGCATATGATCCAAAGCGTAAAAGAATTTACGCTGCTTGTGGTGAAGGTTCCATCTCGGTCGTTCAACAAGTGGATGCGGATAATTATAAACTACTCGAAAATATTCCAACAATTAGTCAGGTTCGCGTAGGCGTTTATAGCCCAGGAATGGATCTCTATTTCCTTGGCATACGGCAAGTTGAGGACCTGAAAAGTCCAGAGCTTTGGGTTTATAAACCTCATTAAGGAACACCTGATAGATTAATCGCTGTTCTAAGTATGTCTAAAAAGTGGAAAAACATTCGGGGCGGCGCCCGAACGCTACCTGCTTGAAGGGGAATTCAGGGTAGTGAACGGGCGCCGTCCCGTTCCACCTATTCGTCTAGCCGACCGTTTCATAACTCGATATTTTCTGTAGGGGCGTCGCCTGATGAAACAGCCCCTAAGAGACTGTTAATTAAGTCAGTGTAGGAGCGGGTTCAACCCGCGATAGAGCCGATCGACAAAAGACAGAATGGGCGCTATCGCGGGATAAACCCTCTCCTACAATTTGGGAAACGCGCGAATTCTGGCTTATTCAACAGCGTCTATGAGTGCTTGTCTGCGCTCATCTGCCAAAACTACTGCGGCTGATACACCCAAATCTCTGGGTTCTTCATATCTTCGTCCTTGGGTACACCCAAAATGTAGAGATCTAGGCCTGGGCTAAAAACGCATGTACGCGCTGATTTGTGGGTGGGCACGTTGCCCAGGAAGGTATAGTGATCAGGATCGCTCTGTCCTACGACTGAGGTAACGCCTTCGCCACAGGACACGTAGACTCGGCCACGTTTGGGATCAAAGGCAATATCGTCCATGCCATTGCAGACATCGACCTTCATGATCTCCTTGTTTGATTTTCCGTCTACAATCACTACGCTGGCGGGCTTGCGACAGCCAAGGAAGACCCGGTCGTTGGCTTCATCTAATACGACGGGTTTGTTTATAGTGGCCAGTTCTAGATTTATGGTTTCGAGATAAGCATTCTTCTTTGTATCCACCACATACACATCTCCCTTGCCGTTATTGATGTAGAGTCGTGGTTTGCTCTTGGACATCTCGAAAGAGGAGTGGTTTCCGGGCAGAGTGATGTCTGTGACATGCACAAGATCCGTATCGTAAACCGATGTAACATGCGTATCCCCGATCCTGTTCTTTATATAAATACTATCGTTAAGCGGATTGTAGCGCGCCTTGCTACTGGCGCTCACATCGATTTTCTTAAGCAAGTTGTACTGCTTGCCGTCGTATTCAAAAATACTACAGACTGTGCCATTGCCATTCGGCATTACGACCCAGTTTTTATTGGGCACCCAATCAATACCCGAACTGCCCGGCAGGTCGGGGATCTGCTGAATCAGCTTACCTGCCTTCAAATCCACGATATCCAGTGTCGCGCCCACCTTATTAGCGATGTAGAGGTGGCCGAGATCATCGTTGACGGCCATGTGATTGAGTTGACCGGCGGGCCCATTCAGTTCAATCACTGCAACGCGTTTGAGTAATGGCTTATCTGTCTCAGCAGCGGCCAATCCTGAAACCATTAATGCTAGCAAACAACTACAGAGGGATTTGGATATATTGAATATGCTCATGTGCTATATCTTCTAAACGTTTATAGTGAGGACTCCGACGTTGACGGACCTAGTGCCCTGTCAACTTGGTCGTTTGGTGATGCCGCTTGGCGGTCACAACCTAAGAATACGATTAACTTCGAAGCTGAAAACCAAGCGAAAACTGTCAAGGGAATACGACTTGCTGTTTATATAAACGTTGGCAATGGCGACGAAAGGTCATATTTGTTCCAATCAGTACGTAATTTTCAGAAAGTGTCTAATAAATGCGTGAAGGCTCGGGGCGGCGCCCGAGCACTACCTTTTCTCGAGCGAAGCTCGAGCATTGGGTAGCGGCCGGGCGGTTCTCATGAGCCTGTCGAATGGCTGTCCCGGATAAAAATGCGGTATGTTGGATTTATCGGATACCCTCTTATCTTTTCGTGACAACTTCTTCACGTTAAACGGCAAGAACGCCCTTGCAGCAAATAGCTTTAAATCCTGCAACGGCTACAATCATAGACTCTGTTCTTGCAGCTAGGGCGGGACGACCTCGTGAAGCGTGGTTTGCAGTTGCTCTCGATCCCAAACAGAAAGTAGAGTCGCAATTCCAATGAGACGCTTGAGCACTACCCAAACGCTTCACTTCAATCTGTTGCTTTCCTGCGCGTCGGTTGGCGCTTGGGTCGCGATGGCTGACGAAGGAGAATCCCCGGTTTTCACATTCGGAGCGATCGCGGATTGCCAGTATTGCGACTCGGAGGGAACGCGGCGTCAGTATAGGCTCTCTCCGGAAAAACTGGAAGCCTGCGTGGCGGACTTTAATACGCAGGAGCTTTCGCACGTCGTGCATCTCGGCGACTTTATCGATCGCGATTGGGAAAGCTTCGATGTGGTGCTTCCGATAATCGCCGAATCGAAGGCTCCCGTTCGCCATGTTCTTGGGAATCATGACTTCTCGGTCGCAGACGAATTCAAGAACAAGGTTCCCAAGCGATTAGGACTGAAAAAGCGCTACTACGACTTCAAGGTGGGCAAATGGCGCTTTCTGATTCTCGACACGAACGACGTAAGCTTGTACGCGTATCCAGAAGGATCGAAGAAAGCGAAGGAATCGAAGGCGATCTACGATTCGCTCGGCGGTGACTTGCCGAAGTACAATGGCGGAATCGGAGATTCCCAGCTGCGATGGATCGAAAAGAAACTCATCCAAGCCGAGAAGGATGGAGAGAGTGTCGTCCTCCATAGCCATCATCCTGTGTATCCAGTTACATCTCACTCTGCTTGGAATGCGAGAGAGGTTATCGCTCTTCTGGAAAAGCACGCGTGCGTGGCGGCTTACATCAATGGACACAACCACAATGGAGCTTACGGTTTGAAAAAAGGAATCCACTATTTAACCCTCAAAGGAATGGTGGATACGGAGGAAACTGCCTACTGCACCATTTCCGTTTTTCTCGACCGCATACAAATCGACGGAACGGGAAGGCAGGACAACTACGTTCTCGAAATCAAGCGATGATGAATCGTCTAAGAGAGTGCTCAAAAAACCAGATTGGCGAACCGGTCGAACGGGGCGGCGCCCGGTCGCTACCTCTTGAGGTTTTTACTAAGGTAGCCTTCGGGCGCCGCCCCGAACGTATTTCCAATTATTGGACAAGTCTTTAATAAACAATCAAAAAGTGTGCCGATACCCCCAAACGAAATTATGAAAGCTCAATACTTTATCCCAATCGTTTTACTATCCCTCCTGTCTCATTCCGCGGCGGCTGATTTTGCGGAAGTCTCATTCGAAACCTCGGATGGCGGGACCATCTACGCGAATCTCTACGGGGAAGGGGAGCACGCGGTCGCGTTGGGCCACGGCGCCGTTTTCAACAAAGAAAGCTGGCATTCGCTCGCGCTAGCGATGAAGGAGCAAGGGCTTCAGGTTCTGGCGATCGATTTTCGCGGCTACGGGAAAAGCGAAAAGGGACGTAAGTCCAACGCCGCGAAGCATCTAGATTTGCTCGCGGGTATCGCGTATCTGAAGGAGAAAGGAGCAGAAAGAGTGTCAATGCTCGGCGGAAGCATGGGTGGTGGAGCTGCGGCTCAAGCTGCCGTCGAGGCGGAAACGGGCGATATTGACCGTTTGATTTTGCTCGCCCACGTACCGGTCAACGCTCCGAAGAAGCTAACAGGGAACAAGCTCTTTATCGTGAGTAAAGGCGACCGTCTCGCTGAGTCCGTTAAATCTCAATACAAGAAAGCGCCTGAACCCAAGCGACTCGAAATCCTAGATGGCGACGCTCACGCTCAACATATATTCAAAACCCGTCACGGCATCGTCTTGAAGAAGCTAATACTGGAGTTTTTGACGGAATGAATAGAAGTCGTTTGAGTCAATCGATGGTAGGGCTGACTATCCCTAGTCAGCCCTACCACTATACACGCTCTCAATTCCCCAAACTAGTTAACCCTGATTATCACACATTAGCATCATGATCGTTAAATCTTTAAAACCGATCCTCGTTCTCCTGATTGCGATTTCGGCCCTGTGCCGTGCCGAAGATCCGCCAAACATCGTATTCATAATGTCTGACGAGTTGGCCTACTACGAGCTTTCGCACATGGGCAATCCGCAGATCAAAACGCCGCGCATTGATCAGATGGCTGAGGAGGGGATACGCTTTACCCGCGCTTACGCGGCGGCTCCGGTTTGCGCTCCGCTCCGCTGTAACCTTCTGACAGGCAAGCACGCCGGACACGCATCTGTGCGGGAGAACGATGGTGGCACGCCACTGAGGACGGAGGAAATCACCATCGGCGCAGCGCTTAAGAAAAAGGGCTACGCAACCGGTGGATTCGGGAAGTGGGGCGTGGGCGGGCGCGGTTCGACAGGCGTGCCGGAGAAGCACGGTTTCGATGTATTTTTTGGATACTATGATCAAGTACATGCCCACAGTTTCTACACGCCTTACCTGATTCGAAATAGCGAAGAAGTGCAGTTGCGGGGCAACAAGGGCGGGCGTCATGGCGAGACGTATTCGCACTACGCGATTATGGAGCAAGGGCTCGATTTCATTAAGCGGAACAAGGATCAACCGTTTTTCTGCTATCTCCCAATCACGCCGCCGCATGGGATGTACGACATTCCGCCAGCCGATCCGGCGTGGGATCACTATGCCGGCGAAGCGTGGATGGACGATCCAGCCGTTCCGCAAGACGCGAAAAACTATGCGGCAATGGTGACCATGGTTGATCGAAACGTGGGCGAGGTTCTCGACTTGCTCGCCGAACTAAACCTCGAAGAAAACACGATCGTGTTCTTCAGCGGCGACAATGGCGGTCAGGATCGCTTCAAGAGCGATGACTATCCGCGCGGCTATTTCGGCCCGAATGTGAACCCGAAAAACGGCGTCGAGTTCCGTGATGGCAAAGGCAGCCTCTACGAGGGTGGATTGCGCATTCCCTTTCTTGTTCGTTGGCCGGGGAAAATCGAAGCTGGACGCGTGAGTGGCTTGATGTTCTACCAGCCGGACATCTTTCCGACATTGACCGAGCTTGCGGCCGCGAAAAATCCCCACGATCTGGATGGCCTTTCTATTCTGCCCGAGTTGCTGGGTAGCGACACAGTCGGCCGCGTGCAAAAAACGCATGAAATGTTCTACTGGGAATTCCGGAACCAGAACGCCGTCGCCATGGACCGATGGAAGGCGATCCAACCCGCAAAAGACGCGGCTTGGGAGCTTTACGATCTAGCCACCGATACCTCCGAAACGCGCGACCTCGCCGTTCGGCATCCCGGAGTCCTCCAGAAAATGCGAGCCTTCGCGGAATCCGCTCACGCCGAAGTCAGGCCCGGCACTTACTCGGATCCCAAGCGAACCAAGCACGAACGCGACCGCTGGGCTAAATGGGCTACCAGCGGAGAAGCTCCGCCCCCAAGAAAAAAGTAGCATCAATCCGGTGGTTAAGGCAGGGCTGCTTATCCCTAAGC
>JAJFLS010000728.1 GCA_021772595.1 Opitutales bacterium | reverse complement strand
CGTGAGGTTGAAAAGCGTTTGGTCGATTTCTCTGCGGAAATCCCGTTGCTCGAAGCGCATGCGCGTAAATTCGATCAAGGTCGGTGAAACGATTATGGGATCCCGTCGAGCTCCAATAATGAATTCCTGTTCCTGCGCTTCTTGCGTGAAGATGTTGTAGATGCCTCGAATGTAGACTTCGGTGTCGCCATCCGGACGGAACTCTATGTTGTAGTTGACGCCCTTTCGAGTGCGTTCTCCTGATGTGGGGTTAACTTCGAAGTCTTCCAAATACCAGACATCATCGTCCGTTTGGTTCCAGCCGCCTTGCAATTCGTGGGAGACGTAGGGGCGATTCGAATAGTTGGCAGAGAGTGCTATCCCGACCTTTCCTTCGTTGAAGGTGTCTCCCCAGGTGATGTCGGTATCGACGATGGTGGAATTGGCGACGCTGTTTTCGCCGAGCTCGAATTTGCCCATGATGAAACGTTCAGGGCGATCGTAGGCGCTGGCGCTCTTGATGTTGATCGTTCCGCCGAGGGCATTGCCGTCCATGTCTGGAGTGACGGATTTGATGACCTCGATTTGAGAAATCTGGCCGGAGCCGACCACGTCGAGCGGCATCGAACGTCCGGAACGTCCGCCCACGGAGGGCGCGGCAAGGGTCGATCCGTTTAGGGTGACGTTGTTGTAGCTAGGCTCGATTCCTCGAATGCTCACGAAACGGCCTTCACCAGCGTCCACGTCGAGATTGACGCCTGGTATGCGAGCGAGGGCTTCCGCAACGTTGCGGTCGGGGAGGCTGCCTACGGAGTCGGCGGAAATGACGTCGCGGATATTGTTGGCGGCGCGTTTTTGCTGGAGCGCTAACTGGCGTCCTTCGCGGTAGCCTTCGACCTTGAAGGCTTCGAGCTCGTAAACCGAAGACGAGAGCGTGAAGTCCATGGACGCGTCGCCGGATGCCGGCACGGTCACGGTTCGGATGCCGACGTCGTAGGCGATCGAGTGAGCCCGAACCGTGTATTTGCCGGCGGGCAGATTGGAAATGCGGAAGCGTCCTTCTTGGTCGGTGACCGCTTTTTGATCTTGGCCTTCGACGCGGATCTCAACGCCAGGCATGTAGCCACCGGTGGTATCGTCGCGTACACGCCCATTGATGTCGCCTGCTTGCAGATTTACGCTGAAGGCGATAAGAAGCGAGAAGGGAAGGACGAGCCGTCCGATTCGCTTGGTTAAACTTTCCATCGTGGAAAAAATGGCGATTGGGCCATTGCTGGGCGCGAGTTCCCCGATAGCGCCTTGAGGGGTCTTAGTCGTATTCATATGAAACAGGTTGTTCGTTTGAGATAATAGTTGTTAGTTTGTGAAAGGGACTGCCGTTAAGGGTGGCTGCCGCTAGTGAAGATAGATTTTGGCGTGCGAACGCAGATGTTGGGGCGGTTTGTTTTCATGGGAGCCTGTTCGCGAGAATATCCAGCAAAGCCCGATTGGTGTGTTTCGGATCAGGTGTTAGTTTGCGTGCTCTCGAAATTGATGGGTTAGAAAAGCCCGAAAAGGCTTCTCATTCTAAGATTTTTCATTTTTATAGGTGACATATGACATATGTCAATTTTAACCTTGTCAAAATAAACCTTCTTTTTCCCGCCTTCATGTGAGGCATTATTGATGCTTCAAGCTGCCTTGATCAGGTTTTGGACCTGGCGCTTGGCAGGTGCCACTTTAGAGATCCCTCCACGATGTCATCCGATTCGACCAGACAGGCTTCCGAATCTGAAAACCGAAAACGGTTTTCGGGCGTAGTGGTGCCCATGGTGACGCCGGTAACTCAAGATGGTAAAGGGGATGAAGCCGGCCTTTTGCGGATCGCCAATCTAATCGCGAAAGCGGGCGCGGAGCCGTTTGTATTCGGAACGACAGGTGAGGCCAGCTCGATTTCCGGCGATGAGAAGCTCCGCTTGACGGCGGCGCTTTGCGATGAGTACGCCGGCAAGATGGATATTTACGCGGGCATCGCGGGCAATTGCTTCGAGGAATCGGTGGATTTGGCGAAACGTTTCGCCGATCTGGGCGTGAACGCGGCTGTAGCAAATCTGCCGAGCTACTATGAATTGGAAGACGAGCAGATGCTCCGATACTTCGAGGCGCTCGCGGATGCGGTTCCCTTGCCGCTGATTATTTACAATATCCCGTCGACGACCCGAATGTCCATTCCCTTGGAAGCGGTGGATATTTTGAGCAAACACGACAATATCGTTGGGCTAAAGGACTCCGAGAGAGGCGAGAAGCGGTTGGGGGAAGCGATTGAAAGGTATAAAGACCGCCTGGATTTTTCGCATTTCGTCGGTTGGGCAGCTCAGTCGAGAAACGCTTTGGCATTGGGCTCGGATGGTTTGGTTCCGAGTTCGGGGAATCTGATTCCGAAGATGTATTGCGATCTCTACTACGCCGTGTTGGCGGGCGATATGGATTTGGCGGATGATCTGCAAGCGAAGACGGATTCAATCTCGCTGATCTACCAGAAAGATCGACCGCTCGGAAAGGCATTGGCCTGCCTTAAAGTCTTGCTGGATGAGATGGGTTTGTGCGGCAAATCGATGTGGCCGCCCCTTTCCGATATCAATGGCGACGAAGAGGCAGTTCTCCGAAGCCGCGTTGGAGCTTTAAACTTAGCGGTTTGATCGAGTCGCGATGAAAGTGGTCCCACTAACGATTGCAATTACGCTCGTTTGTTTGGCGATCAGCTGTTCGGAGATAAACGAAAAGCCCGCAGGAATCGGGGCGCTCGAACACAGGATTGTCTATTACGAGCCGGGAAGGTTTGGCGGATGGCCTGCCAATGCGGGGGCATGGAATTGGGGCGACGAAATTTTGGTTGGATTTGGCAAAGGCTATTTCGAAGACAAGCCGGACAATCATTCGATCGACAAGAATAAGCCGATGGGCCCCGCTTTGGCGAGAAGTCTAGACGGTGGAGAAACTTGGTCGGTCGAAGAGCGCGACGATCTGAATGGGGAGGGAGCTGTTCCCTGTCCGGGAGGCATCGATTTCGCGCATCCGGATTTCGCGCTCGTTGTGAATCGATCCTATTTTCAAGTATCCTATAATCGGGGACACTCCTGGAGTGATCCCTATCTTCTGCCGGATTTCGGAGAGGAATTCGAACTTACGGCGCGAACTAATTATATAGTCGAAGATTCTGAGAATTGCCTGTTGTTTTTGTCCTCCAAGGAGCAGCTAGTGCAGACCGAGGAGAGCCTGCAAGACCGGGCGTTTTGCATCAGGTTGATGGACGGAGGCAAACGTTCGAAATTTCTTTCATGGCTAACGGGCGAGCCCTTGACTGTGAGGTCGGTAATGTCCTCAACGGTTAAGGTGGGAGAGCGCGAGTTGGTAAGCGTTATGCGGCGACGTATCGATCTGACCGGAGACGAGCGGAACGACATCAATTGGATCGACGCTTATTGTTCTATGGATAACGGGAAAACGTGGGAATTCCGTAGTCGAGTTGCTTATACGGATACGGTTTTGCATAATGGAAGTCCGCCTGCGATGGTGAGGTTGAATGATGGTCGACTTGTGGCGACCTACGGCTTTCGAGGAGTTCCCTTCGGAATTCGCGCTCGAATTAGTGATGACAACGGCTTTACGTGGGGGCCTGAAATCATATTGCGAGACGATGGCAGAAAATACGATTTAGGATACCCGCGATCAGTGGTCCGAGAAGATGGAAAAATCGTTACAATGTACTACATCGCGACTGAAAAGAACTTCGAGCAACACATCGCCGCGACAATCTGGGACCCGAATGAAATGTAGAGTTGCAAAAAGAAATTTGCCCACGGATCACACGGATTTTCACAGATAAAGCTGGGGTAGGATTTGGAACTTTTTTCCGCTGCTACGCCGAGACAATTCGAGCCTGAATGCTCGAACAGCGATGTATCGAAATTCATCGTAGGGCGCATTGGAAGCAGGCTGGATCATATTCGTACACTGCGCGGAGTGGTAGCTGGGGAAGGTCGAGACTTTCTCAACAATTCTGGATATGGTGTGTGCTAGAAAGCTAGAAATTGGTCTTGTTATCGGTTGACAAAGCACTAATTATGGGTGACATATGTCATATGTCGAAAAATACCTCTATACCTCATTTCGGCGCAGCCCTATTGATCTGTGCTTTTCCATTGATCGGCTTCAGTCAAACTTCAGATTCGGAAGTTGTTGGAGATACTATTGAACTAGAAAAACTCGAAGTTAAAGGTTTTCGAGATTCGTTGTTACTCGCCCGGCAAGAGGCGAGAGATTCGCTCAGCCTTAAAGATGTGCTCGCTGCGGATGCAGTCGGTAAGCTGCCCGATGCCAACATTGCGGAAGCATTGAAACGCGTCACATCCGTCTACCTCGCTCCTGACCAGGGAGAAGGTCGTTATGTGTCGATTCGTGGAGCTGATCCTATTTTGAACAATGTTACCTTAAACGGGCAGACCATTGCGGTATCCGATACAGATGGACGTTCGGGTCGAGCCGCTCCGTTGGACGTTCTGAGCGCGTCGGCTATTTCGCGTATCGAGGTCTTTAAGGTAACCACGCCGGATATGGATGGCCAATCCATTGGAGGCACCATTAATGTAAAGACGCCCAGCGCTTTCGATTATTCAGGAGCATTTGCAATGGTTAATGGAGAATATGGATACAATGATTTCGCCACTGGGAGCGATATTCATTCATTCCAGGTCAACTGGGCAGATAGTTGGGGGCAGAACGATGAGTGGGGACTGTTTATTGGGGCGAATTATTCTTATCGAGAATACATGTCACACATGTACGAACATTCCGACAAAGATTTACCGGATAGTGACGCCTTCGATGATATACTGTTTCCGAGCCGCATTGTATATGGATCCGCCATTGGAGAACGGGAACGCTGGGGCATGAATTCGAATTTGGAATTCAGACCCAATGATGAGAGCTTATTGTGGTTTCGAGCTTACTTCACGCAGTACGATGACAGCGAGTTTAGACCTGAGTACACGGTTCGCAACCGTGGAGATTTAGGAGCCACCTCGCCGAATGACATTTACTTCACGCGGTACCGCATCGAAAACGAATCGCGGCAGGAAATTCAGGAACGCCCGGTTCAGCAATTCGTGTTTGGCGGAGAGCGCGACATCTCCGATTCCTGGTCAATAGAAAGTAACCTCAACTTTACCAAAGCCAAAGAAGAGAATCCGCTGCTCAATTTCAACGAGGCTAAGAATTTTCAGTCGGATCGAGGAGACATAGATGACCCTGCAGAAGACAACCCCGTTCGATTTCATATCAATCCGGCTGGTTTTGCCACTCCCACATTCAATACCTCCTTTACAGACGGTCTCCATCCCAACGACTTGGATTCGCAGCCGATCTCGCGTTTGAGAACAATCACTTCCGAAGTGGAAGAAGATACCTTTACAGCGGATTTCCATGCCACCTGGAAAGGCGATTGGAATGATAAACCGGTTATCTTCAAAACCGGTTTCAAATTGCTCGAACGTGATAAGTTCGTCGATGACACGGACCTGAGATTTCCTTACGAAGGCGACGATACCTTAGCAGACGGTGGTGTCGGGATCAGGTTTGAAGATGCGAACCAGGGAGTGAATTACGGTCTAGCCGATACAGGCGGACAGTTATGGATTGTAGACCCGTTTGCTTTATTGGCGCACAAAGCAGCCAATGAAGGCGATTACGAATTCGACCTCTCCGGTTCCACGTCAAATTCCATCGAAGATGACTACACGATGAAGGAAGAGGTTTTCGCCTATTACGCCATGGCTACCGTGAATTTGAGCCCCACTGTCACATTGACCGGCGGCGCTCGCGTCGAGAAAACAGACGTCACTGTGAGCGCGTTTTCGTTTGTCGACGAAATCAACACAAGTCATCCGGCCGGCGTTACTAGGATCGGCGACCTGCCGTTCGAAGAATCCGAAGCGATCTTTATTGCCGACAATAATTCGTATACGAACGTTCTGCCGTCGATTAACATGAAGTGGCTAGCGCAAGATAACATACAGGTTCGCGCGTCCGTCACCACCAACATCGGCCGGCCGGACTATCCCGACTCGTCTCCGATTTCCACCCTAGAGGTCACCGAAGATGAAATAGTGCCTGGAGTGTTTTACGCCAACAACGAAATCGGCAACCCGAACCTTGAGCCGTTTGAAGGCACGAACTACGACCTTTCCCTGGATTACTATTTTGCGGAGAATTCCGGAGTCTTTTCAGTCGGCGGATTTTACAAGCGTATAGAAAACGCCATTTACTCGTTTGAAGTACAAGAGGATGACTTCCTATTTGCTGGAGTAACGTTTGACGAGTACAATTCGGAGACCCTGAACAACGCGGATCCGGGTAATATCTCGGGTATCGAGTTCACTTTGCAGAAAGACCTGATCAATCTGCCCGCACCTTTTAATAGTGTTGGGGTTCTAGCCAATTTGTCATTGATGGACTCTGAAGTTACGGTGCCAGAACGTCCCGACGAAAAGCTTCCTTTCTTCAACCAAGCCGACACGGTTTACAATTTTCAGGTCTATTATGAGCGCGATAAATTTGAGGCGCGGCTCGCCTACACCTATCAGAGCGAAGCGATTTTCGACGAAATCGGAGGCGATGCCGAGGAGGACCTCTTCCGGGACGAGCTCTCCTCGCTCGATGCTAAGATTTCCTATC
>JAJFLS010000727.1 GCA_021772595.1 Opitutales bacterium | reverse complement strand
CAGGACGGAAGCTTTGGTTTCGAACTCTGTTTGCAGGCCGTCTACGATCGGCGCCATTTGCTTGCAGGGCATGCACCACTGAGTGTGGAAGTCGACCAGGATGACATCGCTTGCGGCGAGCGTTTTGTTGAAATCGGCTTGAGAGAGCGATTGTGCCGAATCATCGGATACGTGTTCGGTGACTTCGACGGGAAGTTTCGCGTCGTTCCAGGCGCCGATGCCTCCGGTGAGATTGTAGACCGAGCTGAAGCCATTGCGGCCCATGATTTCGGCGGCGCGCGAGCTGCGGCCTCCGGACCGGCAGTAGACATAGATCGGCTTGTCCTTCTGCATGAAATTTAGTTTTCGCTCGAAGTCTTCGTCGTATATATCGATGACGCTCGCGCCGGGGATGTGGCCTTGGGCGACCTCCTTGGGCGTTCGGACGTCGAGGATGATGCCGTCGTCCTTGGCGATGAGTCGGCTGAACTCTTCGGCGGAGACGTGCTCGATCTTGGTTTCGGCCTGGAGGGGAGCGAGCAGTGAGAGGAGAAGGCTGGTGGCAGCGAGGCGTTTGAGTATTGGTCGCATTTCTGATTGGGCTAATTGATCGTCGTTTTGGAAGTCAGCTAGTTAGTGGGACGCGGGATCGATTGTCAAAGTTCCCGGTAGTGAAGGACTGCGATTTTTTTGGGAGTGTCTGGTGAATTTGGAGAAAGGTAGGGAGGACTGGCTCAGTCCTCCTAAAGCTCACGAACGCTGAGGACCGAGCCGGTCCTCCCTACCTTCAGAAATGCCCCTTCATCCGCTAGATGCATTAAACCTCGAAACCATCTTTTCGGACACGCTCTTGGAGGAAATGGGGGAGAAGGAATGATTTGCCTTGTCACGGGCTAGGTCGTTGGGTTTGTCGGTGGCTATGCGAGATTGCGATGTGAAGGTAGTTTGGCGCGAAGAACCTTGGAATGGAGAGCCGGTGATCCTGTCTGGTGACATCGGCGGGACGAATTCCAATTTAGCGCTGGTGTTGAAGCGCGACAACGATCTGCGTATCCTGCTCGAGTTGTCCGCGCCGAGTGCGGATTTAGAAGGGATCGGTCCGCTTGTCGCTTGCTTGCTCGATGAATCGCGTGCTCGCTATCCAGAGTTGCGGCCGACCTTGGGCTGCATTAGCGGGGCGGGTCCGATTGAGAGTAATTGCTGCTCGATGTCTAATTTGAATTGGGAGATCGATGGCGACGCGCTGGCGGAGGAGTTCGGATTTCCGATCTGGTTGATTAACGATTTCGAGGCGATCAGTTTTGGCGTGCCGCTGCTCGACCTCGAAGATCCTGCTCAAGTGACGATGGTTCCTCATTCCTGCGGGAGCATTCCTGAGGCGGAAGGCGATGTAAGGCTGATCGTCGGAGCGGGTACAGGTCTCGGAGTGAGTGTGATGTTGGGCGACGGCGAGACGGCGAGAGCGCTGCCTTCGGAGGGAGGCCATGCCGGTTTCTCGCCATTTGATGACGAGACTCGGGAGATCTTCGACTGGATTTCCCGCGACGGACGAAAGGTCGTCGAGATTGAGGACCTGCTTTCGGGGAAAGGGATCGCGACTTTGTTCGAGTATTTCTTGGAGTTTCGTAAGCCGAAAATGGATGAGATACTAAACGAAATCCTCGATGCCAGGTTTGCGGATCGGCCGGGACTGATCTCGCGATACGCTTCGAGTCATTCTGTATGTGGTGATGTGATACGGCTTTTCGTTAAGATCTACGGGCGAACATCGGCAGACTTGGCTGCGATAATGTTGCCAAAGCGGGGGCTTTTCCTGGCGGGCGGCATTGTCGGGAAGAACGAGAGTTTCTTTCTCGAAGAGTATCAATTTACATCCTTCTTTGAGCAGAACGAGTGCCTTCAGGTAGAAAATGTCCTGCGCAAGATCCCCGTGTATATCATTCGCGATTACAGTATTTCAATTTACGGCGCGGCGAATGCGGGTTGGATTGAGGGATGCAAGAGCGACGAACCGCGAGCGGTTCCTGTCGATTCCCCGCGTTTTTCGAAAACGAATTGAGTTAAAGATATCCGTAACGAAATCATGAGTGTAGCGATTATTACAGGAGGTGGATCGGGTATCGGGAAAAGCGTCGCGATCGCGCTGAGCAAGGCGGGCTATTCAGTTGCTCTTTCCGGTCGCCGCCAAGAGACATTGGATACAGTCGCCGAGGAAATTAAAAGCGCTGGCGGTGCTGCGCTGGCGGTGCGTTCCGATGTGGCGGATCCCGAAGACGTGAGCGCCTTGTTCGACAAGACGATTGAAGCGTTCGGGCGAGTGGACTTGCTTTTCAACAATGCTGGGACCTTCGGTCGGTCGGGCTTGCTAGAAGATCTCTCGGTAGAGGATTGGAAGGCCGTGGTGGACGTGAATTTGACTGGCGTGTTTTTTTGCACGCAGGCCGCGTTCCGCGTCATGAAATCCCAAGATCCGATGGGCGGTCGCATTATCAACAACGGATCGATCTCGGCTCAGACCCCACGTCCGAATTCGGCGCCTTATACCGCGACGAAGCACGCGATTACCGGTCTGACTAAATCGACGTCGCTTGACGGCCGGAAATACGATATCGCCTGCGGTCAGATTGACATCGGAAACGCGGTCACGGAAATGACCTCGGGTATGTCCAAAGGCGTACCGCAAGCCGATGGCTCGCTTAAAGCAGAGCCAGCTATGGCGGTAGAAAATGTGGCCAACGCGGTGCTCTACATGGCAAGCCTCCCGCTAGACGCGAACGTGCTCTCGATGACGGTCATGACGACAAAAATGCCGTTCGTCGGGAGGGGGTGAGGAGCGGTGTCGGTAGTTGGTCCCGGTAGGGCTCGACTGCCAGGCGGGCCGCACTGGAAGAGTATTAGCTACTTCTGCGGTCGCCGCAAGCGACGCCCCTACGGATTGTCGAATTAGTGGACGATTTCTTAGAGATTGACGATTGGTGGCGTCCGGGCTCATTTAACACTCGATTAAGGTTGTAGACTGAAATTTTATGGATCGATCGAAATTGGCTCTATTTCTTGGCATGACATTGCAGCTGTCGTTGGCGAGCGCAGAGCAGCCGAACGTAATTATCATCCTGTCTGACGACGCGGGGTATTCAGACTTTGGTGTGACCGGCGGATCGTTCGTGCCGACGCCGCATATTGATCGTCTGGCGGCTAACGGAATATTCTGTACCCAGGGTTACGTTACGGCTTCGACTTGTACGCCTTCGCGGATGGGATTGATGTCGGGGCGTTACCAGCAGCGGTTTGGGGCGGAATGCAATGTGCCGACGGTTCCCACGCCGGGTTACACGAAAGAAGATCTGGGCCTGGACACGAATGAACGGACCCTTGGCGATGCTATGAAAGACCAGGGATATCGCACGATGGCTATTGGCAAATGGCATCTAGGCGAGCTGCCTCATTATCATCCTTACGTGCTTGGATTCGACGAATTTTACGGTTTTTTGGGTGGATCGCGCACTTATTGGCCTTCGGAGAAACCGATCCATGGTAGAGCGATCCGACGCGATGACGAAGCAGTGGACGAGTTGGCTGAGATAAGTTATCTGACGGACGACCTAACGGATGCGGCGCTCGAATTCGTCGGTCGCAATCGGGACAACCCGTTCTTCATATACCTTGCCTACAATGCTGTGCATTCTCCGTTTGAGGCGAAGGAGGCAGACCTGGCGGCTAGCCCGGATATCGAGCCGAAGAGCAGGCGAGCCGTTGCGGCGATGACCCAGTCGATGGACGAGAATATCGGCCGACTTTTGTCGCAGCTAGATGATTTGGACTTAACTGAGAATACCTTGATCGTGTTTCTGAACGATAATGGAGGCACCAACAGTGGAGCTCACTCGAATGGTGATTTGCGAGGTTATAAAGGCACCTATTGGGAAGGTGGGATTCGAGTTCCCTACATCGTTTCGTGGCCTGCCGAACTCCCCAAAGGAAAGCGATTCAATCATGCGGTATCTTCGCTGGATTTGTTGCCGACTTGTTTAGCTGCAAGTGGTGGAGTATTGGATACCGATTGGGAAATGGATGGTGTGGATTTGCTGCCTTACTTAAAGGGCAAACGCCAAGGCGCTCCCCATGAAACTTTGTTTTGGCGGTTCTGGCGCGTGGCGGTCGCGCGGGAAGGGCCGTGGAAATTGCTGCGCGTTGCCGAAGATCCGCTGAAAAATGAGCGGGAGTTGTTGGCTCCGCTTGTTTTGATAAATTTGGATGAGGATCCGGCGGAGAAGACGAATCTTGCATCGCGATACCCGGAAAAAGCGCAGACCTTGCTTCGGAAGTTGGAGGCTTGGGAGCGGCCCTTGGCCCAACCGCGCTGGTACGACGGTTCGGCCTGGGAGCATTGGCAAGTAGAGCAATTGAAAAATCACGCAATGACACCGTAGCCCGGATCGGGTATTAGACCAGCGCGGTGTCTGAATAAGGCAGGGATCCGCGGCTGTGTGAGCATCCTGTAAGCGTGCAGTCTGTCTTTCGGACTACCTTGATTTCATTTGGGCAAGGCCATTGTCTTTTGTGTCGGTAACCCAGTCATCCATCAAGGTACGCAGTTCCATGAGTGTTTCGCGGTGTTTCGCGGATTGAGCGAGGTTGTTCACTTCGTATGGATCGGCCTGAAGATCGTAGAGCTCCTCTTTAGGTTTTGTTTTCGCCAAGAGCAATTGCTGCGCTTCCGTAAGCTTTCCTTGCGCGTGCAGCTCTCTGATAGTGGTTAGCATGGGACGGTTTGCCTGCACGTATTCGCATTCGTGATAACCGTTCTCCGGATTGTAGTTGCGAATATATTTAAACCGGTCAGTTCTGACGCAGCGGATATGATCCATCACTTCGTCTACGAGGTCTCGCGCCGCGAATATATAATCACGTTTCTTTGCCCGTGGCCCTAGGATGGGATGGCCATCCAGGTAGGCTGGCAGCTCAACTCCTGCGATCTCCAGGATGGTGGCCGAGATGTCGATCATACTGATCATGTCGTCATTGATCATTCCTTGTTTGAGATGGCCCGGCCAGCGGATGATCAGTGGCACGTGTATTCCAGGATCGTAAAGCCAGCACTTGCCGCGCAGGTGGCAGCGTCCATTATCACCGATGAAGATCACCATCGTATTGTCCGCGATCCGTTCCTCTTCCAGTCGTCTAAGAATTTCGCCGACCTGGGAGTCCATTTTTTCAATGGCATCGAGGTACATGGCCCAGTCTTGTCGGCAGACTGGATGATCCGGGAAATAGAGAGGCAGGTCCACGTTTTCTGGATCGACGGGATGCTTCGATTCTTCGCGAACCGAGTCCCAGCCTTCTTTTTGTCGGTGTGTTATTGGTAATGTGATTTGAGCAAAAAAGGGCTGGCCCGCTTTGCGATTGCGCCAATCGATGCCGTCGAAAAGGGGGTCTGCCTTGAAGTTAAGGTCCGTTTTGGCTGAGTAGCCGCATCCGAGGGCAGTGTAGTAACCTGCGTCGCGAAGCAAGTGCGTGATGGGCTTTACTCCTTCTGAAAGAGTAATTCCTCGTCGTCGCTGATCCTGCGTGTCGGTCCTAGTCTGGTAGACGCCGGTCATCATGGCGTTGCGAGAGGGCGTGCAGGAGGGGGCGGTGCAGAAAGCGTTCGTATGGAGCGCGCCTTGCCGGGCGAGGTTGTCCACGTTCGGTGTCTTTACTGATGGATGGCCATAACAAGCCAGCTCGGTACTGATATCTTCAGCCATGATCCAAACGATATTGGGTCGTTCGGTTTCTCCGGGCGCTTCCCTTGCAAGCAGCAGGGTTGGCAAAGCGGCAAAAAATAGCCTGGCAATACTCACTAGATTTTTTCTTTTCAAATTATTTCTGTTGTATTTAACGTGAAGCCCAAGTCTCAGCCTCCAATTCGGTAGGGTTGATATATTTCCGTTCCATGGGTCTGTCGTTTATTAATTTGAAGGTGATGCGAATAGACCTTGGAGCCGTTCAAGCGTGATGCCGGCGACTGGTTGAAAGCGGTCGCTCTGCATATATTTTTTCAGGCTGTATAGAAGCTGTTGCGCCTCGGGTCTATTCTCCTCGTCGGTCAATAAGTCGATACCTGATACGATCAGATTCCCTTCGCCTACTTTCGCCTCAAAGACTAATGCCAGCCTGCGGTTAGTGAACCAGTCATCGATTACACGCACAAGAGGCTTCAGGTCCGGGGAGAACTCATCAAGGATAATGGCATTGGAATGACTCATCGCATCCCACCACTGCCAGTTGGAATGGTACTCGGTTGGGAAATCCGACAATGCGGGATGTTTGGGATCACAGAGTATTCCTAGCGTATGTGGTTTCTGCCCACGAGTCCAGGCGGTGTTCCAGAAAATGCTTGAAAAGCCGACTCCGATATCTCCGCCTTTTCCCGGTTTTAGACTTCCTTTGAGAGGAGTTAGCAATACCTTACCTCCCTTTATAAGATGATTTACAGTGTCTTCATCCAGATTGCGAACTACCTTGATCTGCTCCTCTCCGTGAATCGTTTCTTTTTCAGAAGGATACACCCAGACGTCCCAGCTGTTGGAATGGTCGTTTACGTCAACGGTAAGAACTAGCTTTTGCGCGTTGTTAATCTTTTTCAAATCCACGGCAATCGCTCCCAGTTTGATACCATTTCCCAGGGGAATGTCCTTTGGACTAAAACTCCCTTTGTTAACTGTTTCTCCCTTGATATTTGCAAGCGTCCAGGAGGCTGAGATGTCTTTCAGGGCGGTCTCTCCAAAGTGGGCAACTTCAATGTCCGCTTTTATTATCTCATTGTCATAGAATATTTTTTTCGCCAAACGAGCCAATGGAACGGTTTGGTTGCAGAAACGACTGTACTCTTCAGGTGAGATATACCCTTTTTCTTCCCAGAAGGCATCAAGG